>CALKGI010000254.1 GCA_938085045.1 uncultured Alteromonadaceae bacterium | reverse complement strand
ACGACTCTGCGATTTGTTGAGGATTGGCACCAGATTCTGCTGTCAACAAGGTGTTTTCAGCACTCGCTACAACAGCATTACCGACCAAACCGGCGGTAAAACTGCCGCCAGCAGCTACGGCAATGCCTTCTGCAATTTCACCACCAAAAGCCCCACCAAACCCACCTGTGATTAACCCCAGATAAGTTTTAGGTGAACCCCAGTGCCATTTGCCTGGATTCAACGAACCATTGACAGCCGCCCCACCGCCGTACGTAGCAACGGTGACATTAGCGGTCGTCACTGCCGCATCTGCTGTAGATGTTGCGGCAACAGCAGCAGACGCTGCACCTTCCGCCGCTTCTGCTGTTGCGGCAGCTGCTGCGGCTTCTGCCGTTGCTTCTGCTGCCGCAGCAGCTATGGCAGCCGCTTCAATAATGTCGTCGATAATGAAAAAATTGCCATTAGGGTCGGCGTTATTAATCGGATCGTTGCCGCCATACGCATAGCGATTATAGGCTGCCGACGATTGGGTAGACCCGCCAACTTGTGTCGCGTCAGGAGAAATAAACCGTGAAAGGATCGGGTCGTAATATCTGGCGCCCAAATTATACAAACCTGAATCATAATCAAATTCGCGTCCAACCCATTTTGACACGAAGTTGTCTGTGCCATGGCTGGTCAGTGTCTGGATAGCACCAAATGGATCATAGCCAACGACAGTTGTTTCAGTGCCACTTTCATCACCGACAACCCCGGTGCTGCCATCAAAAGATCGCAAATAATAGCTGCTGCCAACCGTATAAACCCCAGCCCCATTTTCCCCAGGTGTCAACCCATTCGCAGCGCCGTTGTTTTGTTCTGAATTTTGTGTCGAAACCGCTGTAGATTCAGTCTGTGACAGCGCCAAACCATAGGGACCCATATAGTTTTGGGTGACCAATTTGGTACCATCTTTAACAATCGTGACAACATAATCAGCAAAAGGATAAATATTCGTTGTGCCATCTGCACTGACCTTTTTAACCAATCGCTCATTATGATCATAATAAAAGTCACTTGTACCTGCTGCATTGACAATGCTCACAACCTTGGAATTTGCAGAATAGATTACCTTATTAGCAGCGACTAACTTTCCGGTACTCTTGATCATACGACCACTGTCGTCATAGGACAATTCAATACTGCTTGCACCACTTTGAGCAGCCAACAACTGCTGGCCCTGATACTTAAGGGTCATATCATTAATTGTGGTTAAATTGCCTGCGGTATCGTAATCAAAGTTAAAGGCCAAAGGCGTTAAAGGCCCTTTTGCATCAATAAGATAACCTAAATCATTGTAACTGTATGACCACTCGGGTTGTTGCTTGATATTGTCGGTGATTACGGTGATCCGGCTCAGTGAGTCTCGGTCATAACCAAGGTCAAATAATTTTGTGGTTGATAGGCTGGCGGTGTGGCCGATAACATTGCCGGACGAGTCAAACTGGTGGTTTTCAACAAAACCATTGGCATAGCTCACCAATTGAGGATGGCCAAACGCGTTGTAATCTGTCAGTGATATCACTTCGGTTTGCTGTGTGCCTTGGGTAATATTCAGGCTCGATATTGCACCAGCGGGATAATATTTGTTGGTACTCAAATCGTTGTTGGGGAAAGTTGTCTGAATGACTTTTCCATCAGGTGTATAAGTGTAAGTCTTAACAAACGACTGCCCATCCATGGTCGCTGTTAATTGACTTGCCCTGCCAAGACTGTCATAAGAATAATCATAATTAATAACCGCCTGACCTTTATAAGTGCTTGCCACCGAAGTCAATCGACCAATCGAATAACCATGTTTTGCCTGATCATAAGTATATTCGCTTTGTTCTCCCGTAGACTGAGTCGTCAAGAGCAATCGGCCGATTGCATCATAGGTATAACTGGTCGTCTGACCATCGGCATTAATTTGTTGTTGCAAGTTAGCACCGCTATAGAAATACTTTACAGTCCCCGTCTGGCTATTACTTACCGACGTCTTGCGATTCAAGCTGTCATAGGTGACATCAACATTGACATTATTGGGTAAAGACATATGAGTGACTCGATTTAACAAGTCATATTCCATCTCTACGGTTGCCCCATCCGAATACAGTACATAAATCAAATTACCACTGGTATCCAATTGCCGGGTTACCGACTGCTGGTCTTTATCACCATACGCCCGTATATGAGTAACCTGATTAACCATCGGATCAGCATTGTCCTTCGGTTTGGTTATACTCCGATTGAATTGGTTAACAGTACCGTTACTTTGAATATATTGCGAAACCCGGCCCATATCGTCATAAGCATAATGACGCAATGCCCCAGTATCACCACTAAAATAAGGCACCGAAGATTGATAGACCCGAGATTCATTGTCGAACGAAGTCGTTGTTCTGGTTGGTGGGTTTACAGCACCATCGGCACTGTGCTCTTTCATATAGGTTCTGCCCAACCCATCCTTATACTCTCTAACCCAGCTCGCACTGCTGTTGACACTGGTTTGCCAATCAATAGGCGTTTTGGTTTCAATATAAAACATACCGCCTTGATCCACAGGTGCGGTTAACACCCGATTAACCGATTTAAGCACCGTCAGCTCACCGCTACTGGGGTCTGGCACTGATATCGACAGCATATTGCCAAAACCATCCAAAACCTTTTGTCTGGTGACACTGTTTTCATCAATATAGGTGACGACCTTGCCCGTAGCCGGATCGTTGACAAAGTGTTTAGTTTGCCCCAACGCATTGCTGCTTCGAGTCAGAAATGTGCCATATTCACTGTCATAACGCAGTGCTTTTTGACCATTTTGTTGGGATGTAATTTGGCTGGGGTTACCATAGGCATCGTATAAATAATCATAAGATAATGCAGACTTAGTGCTGCTGTCCAAATAAGACAATTGCTTTATTGCCAAGTTGGTGTTTACGTAACTAAAGTTTCTTTGTACCAGCACCTTAGAGCACTGACAGTTTTTATTGCTGTCAACTTTACAGTTTTGAGCCGTGGTCTGCTCAGTTGGAAAACCGATAAGGTAAGTGTCAGCGGTATCTATATTCGTGTAAACCGTACAGAGATCTGTTTGGTCATCGGTGACCGATAAATCACCTAACAGCCGGCTTAACACAACATTACCGTAATCACCGTATTGATAGACACTGCCTGTCGAGTAGCTGTTGCCGTTACTGAAAGTCGCTTGCGTCTTTTTATCAATCTGAGCCACTTGGATACCCGTATAAGGCGAGCTGACTTTGATATTATTACTTAGAGACTCCAGTTCAGTACCGTTTTCATTTAGTGTTGTCTTTTGCTCAATCATGCCTGTAGACGGAAAATCTTGTGCATATTGGGTTGATACTGCGACCTGAGTTTGTGCATCTGTTGCAGTGATACCTGAAAAACCATGCCACCCTCGCCCCTCAAGATTCAATAACGAGCCAGAGTACTTAAACTGATACTTGTACGAATAGATATTAAGTCGTCCGTCATTGACGTGCTTTTCTTGCACCACATATAACGCACCGACCTGCTGCCTGTTGGGGTATGCTGGTGTGACGGCACTCAAATCATAAATGTCAGGATCGCTAATAGGCGCGTAAGAAATAAAGGTTTCGCCGCCCAAACCGTTTTCAATGCCTATCAGTAAATCTGGATACAACCCTTGATGGTAAAGCCCAAAAACTTCAGATTGTTGATTGTTGTTGGTGATCATTAAATCAGCAAGGCCATTACCCACAGCATCAATCACCAGTTGCTGATCGCCTTGAGCAAAATTGGTCAGCTGTTGCGCACTACCGAGCGTTTCACCGTTAAAATACAATACATAAGTGCCTTGAGTGTTAGCAATGGCCTGACAACAAACCAAATCGGTCAACCCATCATTATTCATATCTGTCCAATTGAAAGATATTTTGGGCTGCTGTGCAGAATCGTCCTGCTGTGAAGACGAGTCTTGCTGAGAAGGGGGTGCCTGCAATGGAAATCGCCCCAACTGATAAATACGGCTGGCCAGGTCTTTTCCTGTAGAATATTGCATGGTGTGCGCAAAAGGCGATATCAATTGGCTGTTAACCAAGTCAGCCAGTGAATCACCATTCATATCAACCCAGTTGAAATCACTGTTGGTATCACCTAGGTTGCCAAGCAAAATGGGGCTTTTCAGCGCTAACCCAGTGGATTCTAAAAACCAATGACTAAAAGGCGATGCGGTTGAATCAACCATTAAATCGGCCATACCATCGCCATTAAAATCAGCCCAAGTCGATGTTGTATTGACCATGCCAAAGCTGATCAAATTAATCGGCTGGGCCAGTTGGTCGCCCATAGACAGCCAAGCCTGCCGACCATCCGGGGCATTACAAACCAAATCCGAACGACCATCGGCATTAAATGCAGTCCATATAAAACTGCCATCGTTACAATTAAGTGCACCAAATGAGATGGTCGGCGCCAAAGTGATACCCCTTGACAGCCTTACCCAGTGTGGCTGCCCACTGACTTTGGGTGAACAAGCCAAGTCTTTTTTCCCGTCACCATTGAAATCAATCCAAAAGAAATCGCCGCCATTGCAGGTATTGGCGCCGAAAAATAACGAGGCATTAGCCAGTGTGCCATCCGGCTGCATCAAAGTGGCCCAAACAGCATTCGAATCGTTATTTTGTGTGACGGTCAAATCGTTCAAACCATCACCATTGACATCATTCCAGCCATAGGTCACTTCATCACTGCTACCATAGACTTGCCTGCCGATAAGCTGCGGACTCTTTACGCCCTTTTGCCCTTGTTGCCAATGGAAAGTCTGACTCGGATAACAATTATTAGCGGCATCACACCATGTCAGAGCACTTAAAATTGAACGGTTTGATGATTGACTGACGTCATATTCTAGGTGATATTGGCTTACCAATGTCGGATTAGGATTGACCAAATAGGTTTTAATAGCTGTCAACCTAGCGGTATTATCAATCGGCGATCCGCCAGAATAATGCACTACGGCGTCGGGGCGAATAAAATCATAATCGAAAGTCACTCGGCGATGATATTTTAACGGCTTGGAGTCATTATAGGTATAATCAATCTGTTCCGGGTAATGTTGTCCCTGATTATCTGTGTATGTATACTTTACCGTATTGCCAAACTTATCCTGCACCGAACTCAATGCCCAAATACGAGTGACATTGGTGCCATTGGCGGCAATTTGAGCGTTTGCAGATGCACCATACTCATATCGTTTATTGTCTTTTGAAAAAACCGTGAACCCACCCTCAGCTGAGGGCATTATTTTGGACCAACTTTCACTTTCTGTATGATACAAAGCATTTTGCTGCCAATAGCTACCATTAACAGGTATTAATCTGGCGCCATCAAGGCATAACCTGTCGGTGGTATCATAATTCAACGGTGTGGTCACACCGTCGGTTGCGATTGTTTGAGTGCAACGGGTCAGTGATGATAACCCGCTTAAAGACCAACCAACCCCCACTAAACCATTACTGTTCCTGCTGCTGTAAAGCAATGACAAACTGGGTTCCATACCTCCAGTGCCGGGCGGCACCACGATATTGACACGATACATGCCGCTGCCCCCTTGAGAGACAGACATATCACCGAACAATAAACCCGCAACAGCAGTCTTCTGCGCAGTCTGCGTCGTCAATGATGTGGTACAAGAAATAATCGAAATAACTGAAAAAATCAAAAAGCTAACCAGCGCAAGCTTGTATTTATAGATAAATGACATTGCTATATTCCTTATTTAATGTGCGATGAAAATTACGAGAGTCGTAATAACACTCTTAAGATATGGGCTGTTGTCATAAGCCTGTTGTGATCTTGATACAAGGCTGACCCTTGGTGTTGCCACGCAAAGTGGTCTGATTGTGCAGGTACCTGCAATGAAGGAGCTGTAGGCCAAGAACCATCATCCAATTGCGCTGTAAATAACAGCGTGAGCAAGGGTGAATAGTCTTGCTCGGTTTCAGCAAAATAGCCTGCGGCATAAGCCACATCGCCCAGCCAGCAGCTGTTGAGTTGTTGTGATTCGCTAGTCTCACTAAGAGGTCGACAAGCGTTTAATTTCTTATATGCCTGTATTGTCCAGTAACTACTGTAAAAGCAAGTGCCCCACCAGTAACAGGGCCACAGGCCAGAGCCTAAATGCTGTAGATTGGCGTAATTCAGATATGACTGTCGGTGTTTGTCACAAAAATCGCTGTTTGACAATGCCAACATGCAAACCGCAGAAACATCAGCGTGGCTTTCTCCCCAAGCCCCGGGCCCGTTCAGATAAGTCGTGAAACCTCCATTTTCACATTGGCTGTCCAATAAAAATTGTAAGTCACTTTGTTGAGGCATCAGACCTAGTTGTTGTTGGAGTAATATAACGTGTGCAGTGGAGTCGGTATCGGGGCCGGTTTGTCGATTAAAGCCAAACCCGCAAGAATAAGTGCGCTGTGTCACCAACCAATCAGCGGCTTTTGAAGCGCTTTGCCATGCATGAGAGTGAGTATCGTTACCGGTTTCTGCCAACGCAAGACCAACAAATGCACTCACCCATTGATCTGACTGGCCGATTAGCTGGCCCGAGATTGTCCGGGCATCCTGTATATCATAATCTGACCAATAACCCTCATCATTCGCACCTTGGCACAAAAAACTGACAGCCGCCTCTATCGCCTGTTGCTGTAACAAAAGCAACTTATGCTGAGAAAGTTGGGCGCACATAACAATTAATACGTGATTCGTGGTTGACCGTTAACCCCATAGTCAAAAAAGAAACATCGAAATGCCCCTTTGCCATAAAATGTTCAAGCGGCAACACCTCGGCCCCAATTAAATCGGTGCATTGATTGACAATTGCAGGCCAACGGCTCGCAGAGTACGCCAAGCAATGTCCACATAGATTTATTCTGGCATCAAAGAGCTTGCCATTATCCAACCTAAAACCAACAGAGAACATAATGCCGCAACCCGACAATACCTTGTCAGTCATACTAAGGTGCAAAAACTGATGAAATAGCGGATCGTCAAACAGTGGCTCGGGCAAATCGGCAAGACAAAATTGGGTTGACGGGCGCCAATAGATTTTTGCCAGTACCCTGTCTGCATTTGTGCCTTCTAGGCTGACCGCTTCGAGCGTGCCAAAGGGTTGCATTTGTTCTAACAACCCAAGCGCTGCTGCTGGCTCAGCCAGACAACTTTCAAGCCATAAGCGGGTTTGTTGCAGGCTATGGCGACCACCTGAGCGGGCATCAATGTAAGCTGCGACGCCGGGGCCAGCAATATTGGCAGCAAGGCAAACCGGACCACTGGTAAATTGTGCCAAGGGGATATTGTCGTTTTGCACCATAGTGGTAAACATCTCATCAAACAATTGATCTAGCCCAGCTGTTTTGGTCAACAATAACGCCTGATGCAATTGCTGTTTAGCCTTTTCAAGTCTCTTGTCAATTGAACTTTCATCCACCATCGGATCGGTAACCAGCCGGTACTTTATGCCCGCTTGACTGCTGGTCATCGCAAGCTCAATTGGGATCCCTTGCTCATTTAATGCCGCTGAATACGATTTACCCTGAACACTTAAATCCGTTTGAGTATATGCCGTTAATAACCTGCCCAGCTCAAACAAATAGTCAGGGTCAGTACAGTTCAACTCAGCGCAAGCCACAAGCAAAGACTCGATAGCTGAGTTAAAAGTATTCATCGGGTTTGTAGTTAACATAAATAATCAAATACCATCCAAGATCATTTGGCGACAATATTAATTGTCGAAGGAGTACCTTGCTGCCCGCCGGTACCATTAGGACCACCAGAGCCAGCATTACCACCGCCGCCAGACCCCGCCGTACCGCCCTCGCCACCAAGGCCACCAGCACCACCAGGTGCACCCACTTCATTTTTTTGAGGCGTGCCAGTACTGCCAGCTGTAGTGTATGTGAAAGTCACGCCACCACCTTGCCCACCATTACCACCTTGTCCACCAGCACCGCCAGTACCACCATCACCGCCAGTTCCATTTGAACCAGCAGAACATGAAGTCGATGCACATGTAGTACCGCTGCCGCCACTACCACCATCGCCGCCATCGCCACCTTTTCCTCCCGCACCGCCTACTCCACCTGTTCCTCCACTACCCGTGATAGTGATATTGCCAGTGAGTTGCGTGACAGAAAAAGTGACCATTTGAGGTGCGTTAACACCATCGGTACCATTACCGCCCTGACCGCCTGCGGCACCATTACCGCCGGCGGTACCATCAGTACCGTCCTTACAGGAGTCTCCAGCCCAATTACAACTGGCACCACTGCCATCTGTACCGGCAGACCCCGCTTTGCCCGGACTACCTGCACTGCCTGGCGCCCCATTGTCGCCGATAATATTAATATCTGTTAAATCAGTCATTTTTTTGTCCTTAAATCAGTTAGCTGCGGCTTCAACAATACTGTCGATTTGAATATTGGCATTTGACTTAACGATAAAGTTGCCCCCTTTGTGAATTGTCAATGTACCAATATGAAATTCCCCAGTACCTGCCGGGACAATAAACTGACTACCAGTTTTGATGGTAATATCTTGAGCTGCCGCATGAAAAACTTTTAAAGGGAAATACCGTTTGTGCATTTCGGCTTGCGCTTCGTCACTTAAACTTTTGTCAGCATAAATATAACTTAGTGCTTCGGTTCGTTGATCACTGAGTTTTTTAGCGTCACTTCCTGTGACACCATCGACATGACACCCCAGTACGCCATCGGGCATAACAGTAATGTTTTTGTCAATACCTTTGAGAGAGTCTTTGTATTCATCGATAGAGTTGAACGTTTTGACAATATGCTTTGCCACCCCATCGGGGCAGTCATCGCAGCACTTAATAAAATACACCGTGTCGCCAGATTCACACACTATTGGTTGTTTGTGCACTATTGAATCATCCAGCTGTTTTGCTTTTAACCATTCTTTTAGTTCCATAATCTTCACCATTTGTACCTGAGAAATATCAGTATAGTGTCATTTTTACCCATATTAAGTGATTTATTGAAAAAAAACAAAGATAAAATTGACATATGGCTTTATTTGTTATCTTTCTAAGTTGGTTCTTAAACCTATACAGATCTGATTACTATTCAACCAGATTGCGACTTTGCGAGCCGATAATTTCAAAAAGGGAGCACCCGCCACGAATGTTTGAGCCCCTGACAAACGGTTTAAAATAAATGGCCAATAACGTAATATAAATCGGGTACACCACAAATTCGGTTATTTTTCTTTAGGGTGACGGACACAGCATAACCCGCATCAACTTCACCGGATCACCCGAGTTTTACCGCAAAATAACCGCTAAATTACGTTTTCATATCAATACATCCTAACCAAGCCAAAAGGGTCAGTATCATGTGGAAACCATTTTTATACGTAAAACACGCCATATTCGGCAAAAGTCATCAATCCCTTATCGCTGAGCAAATAGAAAGTAAAAGAACGCCCATACTTGAGTCTCACGACATGCAAGACCAAGCAAGCTTCGCCACATCAACAGGCCACATAGAACCCGCAGTAACAACTCCCGTCACCCCAGATGAGTTAGCTCATTACATATTAAAAGACGGATTAGACGTACCCGGACAGGTTAACACCTACCTCAGTGAAGCCGGCGGTGGAGCGGGTCTTAAGATATCAGTTGATTTTGCCAAACTGGCTGGACTTGGTGTTGCAACGCCCGAGGGCTCTCCGCTAACGGCAAAGGCAGGGCTAAAAGCGAAAGTTGACTTCGAAATCGATGCCAAAGCCGTAAAAGGCTCTCTTTTGTGCATAGAGTTTCAACCAGACTTGGCAGGATATGCGCAACTGCCCGAAAAATATACACCAATATGCTTCAGCCACCTAAAAGGCGTAAAAGGCACATTAAAAGTCGCCTTGACCGGTTCAATAGGCATAGAAGCCGAAGTATCCGCAGGCATCGCACCTGCTGAAGCACTTGAGATGTCGGCATTTAGCGTCAGCGCGCAGGCTTTATCTGCGACTGCTTCTGGTAGTTATGAAGGCACCTATTTTAAACTGACCGACAGCAACCCCGCCTTCTTTAAAAGAGACACTTCAACCAGTTATATCACTGCATTGGCCAAAAAAATCGACGAGGTAATTGATCCAAAAGGCAAAATAACCTCAGTGTCAGAGATTGAATCTGGCGTAATAACCAACGCAATTATACCAGCAAAATTTCAAGGATGGATGCAATCAGGCAAAGCATCGGCTAGTGCCAACTTGTTTAAAGCAAGTGCAACCGCTGGCACCATAAAAAGTGAAATAGCAGGTTGGTACAACGTTTCAGCTGCATTGCTAGACTCAAGCGTAGAATTACTATCGGCACAATGGCAAAAACAAAGTAAGCGAATGTCGTATACATTTGAAACTCCAGCACGCGGTTTACATACCATCGAACACAATGTAAAAGTAGACTACAACGTATCAAGTGCCGATTACACCATATTCTCATTGCAGCTCAATGCCGGGCAGGTTAAATGCGAACTGTTCGCCAAGAAAAAAGGACAAAGCGATGTTGAAGGCGCTTTACGCACCAATGCCCAAAACGTTCTTGACCCGGTCATGGAAAAACTAAAAGAACAAACCGACAAAGTCAGTAGAGCCTTTTATGACACAAAAAAAGTCGGCAAAATAAAAGCCGCAGTTAACTCAATGACTTATCACGATACCCTGCTCTATAAAGCCCAAAATAAAACCATAAAAAAAGGCAGTGGTTTCATCTATGGCCAATCAGTCAACCTATCAACACTGGCCAGATATACTGACGTTGTCGACTACCTACCCAAACTCGTCGCATTGGGTGTCAAAAAAGATGCACTAACGTCAAGCGACGAACTGTCATGCTCTACGCCAGCCTACAAAACCATGATTGATGCAGCCATTGCCGTACTTAAACAAGATACCACTTTGATGAGTCAAAAAGACTTTAAAGAATCTACTGAATTAGGTTTGTTTAGCCCCAGAAAAACCATTGCTGCGTCCGACAAAGTCATCAACGTTTATCATCAAGAAATCATTAGACTTGGCAAAAAAGTAAAAGGCCTAGTGCTAGCTTATACCCACAAAGAAGCGATAGACTTAGCCTGTCAAATCGACATTCTGCTGGGGCTGCTGGGCACCCTAGATGACAACCTAACATTATGGATTAAAAACAAAGGCGAAAAAGTAGTCGACCATGGCCGAACCGGAGGCGTAAGAGACTTACTTAGTGCCATAACAACAGAAAAAAATCGCTTGTTCGACGCCAATAAAGACCTACTTTTACTCAATGAATTAAGCCAAGTCAGAGTTATGGGACACGCTATCGCAGACGTGTTGCAAGTCACCACCGATGATTTTTACCAATTTATCGATGGTGCCGGAGATACCATTTTGTCACTGACCAAAGACCCGGGTGTGATGCCAGATGCCGTATTGGTTGAATCGGCTTTTGAAATACCCGAAGGCACCGCCGAGGCCGACTTAGCCGACTTAGCGCAGGCGACAAAAACACTACAAAGCATTCGCTTAAGATATCGAACAGCCGATAGAGCCAACAACAAAACCACCTTGTTCAAACTCGGATTTTCCATAGGTGCTGCCAGTGCCGCAATCAACTTAACCTACTTTGATCAATTCAAGTCAGAAGGCATCATTAACTTGTCGACCCGCTGGTACGGCGAAAATGCCAAATACAATGACTTAACGACCAACCCCGAAAGATACGTACCACCAGCACTGCTTATAACAGAGTAGACATAACGATTATGGGAGAGTTAAATTGCGGCAGATTTACAGCCGTAGTTTTCCAAACTCTCCCATACGTATAAAAATTCTTTCACAGGCTCCCCTTCAGGCGGTTGCCAATAAGCTTTACCCTGATTCACCGCGCCCAAACCATCATAAAACCGCTGGGCAGCGATATTGTCGGCCAACACTTCCAAATACAGCCCTTTACCGGGATATTGTAGCTTCGACCACTCAACCACCTTTTGCATCAAACGCTTACCAATGCCCTGCCCTTTTCTAGCGCTGGCGACATGTAGATTATCAACGAACGTCCCCCACTGTTGATGTTCATTGCCATAAGCACAAATAAACCCACACAGTTCGTTGTTGTCGTAAGCCACGATAATATATTGATTGTCTTTGGGTTGGTTGAATCGTTCAGTCCAAACATCAGTGCGATTTTGGATTAGTGAATTTTGCAAAAAATCAGTTGAGAGAATGGTTTTGTATGCCTCACGCCAACTTTGGGCATGCAAGGCAACAATAGCCGATTGGTCAGCTTTTGAAGCGATTGTAAATTCCATGGGTAAGTTTTCCTCTGGTACATTTGATGCGGTAATAATACTTAGCGAATGCAGTCAGTGCAACTTGCGCCAAACCAACTTTCGACAACATTATTAAGGTTATAATCGGTACCCTCACTTTGTAGGAGCGGCAGCAGCGAAGCGTCCTCGCCGCGATTCTTTTTATGACGTTACCATGCCCCCGACAATCCTCCGTATCATTTGTAATTAAACTTGCTTGTAACCTCATCTTTATAACTTTAAAGGTCGCACAACAAAAAACGGAAATTTTCACTTACCCCTGTAGATGATTATGTTAATGTAATCTCAATTATTGTTACAAGTCAGTCATACAGGATTATCAATGAGTGGAATTGAACAAAAAACGGTCTTAGAAGCAATCAAACCTGCTGCTGGGTTTGTCAGCGCGGTTTTAGCACCCAAAGTTGAACGATTGCAACGCTGGGCCAAGACAAAAGATTTGGAGAAAGAGGTTAGCGCCGACAAATTATCGGAAACTATGGCAACCTATTTAACCAAACTTGCTGGACGTGTAAGTGAAATAACAGCAGTTATCTTTCCGCAAACAAAACTGAACATGGAAGATGCATACGAACCATTGAAGCTCCAACGCTCGAACATGTATTTGTCAGGCTATCTAGGCTCAAAAGGTTCCGAATATGAATTATTCAAGGTTATTTCATCGACTCAAATGGTCAACAATGCCCATATTATGCCGACACAAAAAGCTAGTTTCAGGTGTGTTTCAATGTAGATAGCCAAAACTGATGCTGACTATCAAGAAACACCACATAGAATGTATTTTCAGCAATAAATCCTGCAACACGGGGCAAACCGCCAATGCCTTCAATAACCGACCAAGCAACATGCTCTTCGACATGTTTTGGATGAAAAAAACAAGTTTTGTTCGCTGGCGGAAAATCACCATAGAGCTTAATTTGTTGTTGATTAAACGCCTCATCCCGAGTCAACTTTGATAATTCAATCAACCGATTACAAAATCTGTCTAGCAAGCGATTACGCAGCCATAAATCGAGGGTTTCAGGCGCTGTGGCAGGTTGAGTTTGATCAAGGTACTTAAAACTAAAGTTTAACAATGCCCTGTTTGGCAAGATTATCCTTTCTTCTCTGGTATTCTCTTTACGTCCTTTTTGGTGTTTACGACCTCGATCTTTAGCCATTTAAAATATCCCCTATTTCAGCAATAGAGCCAAACAGTGGAATTGCACCATACTTGCCCAACAAATAGTCTTTACTGTAGCTGCCATCTTTGCGGGTATAGTGCTCTTTATACTCAACCAAAGAATACAGTTCACTCTCGTTCTTTTGGTTTTTTTCTACAAACCAAATTTGATCCCGCCTAAAAAGCGCGTTACTCAATAAATTGGTATCGTGACATGTCACCAATAACTGGCTAGCACCATGATTGGCTTGATGATAAAGCTCAATAATAAATTTACATAACAAGGTATGAAACTTGTTATCAAACTCATCAATAATTAAAATCTCATCATTGCGGATAACCTCATAAATAGGACCAAGTAGATAGATCAATTTTCTGGTACCTTCAGATTCTAAATACAAAGGCAATGAAAATGACTGCCCAGTTTCTTTGTCAGTTTTGATCACCTCGATTATTTTTCGCCTGACTTTATTTTTCGCCAAGAAACCCGCCAGAGTCACACCAGCGTCTTTAATTTGAGAATCATCAAGCGGGTTAAACTCTTTAGGTAGCGAATAACCCGACTCAACTTCACTGATATTGAGATCATCAATTTGAAGCGCACTCAATATCTCCAATGCCCATGTTTTAAACTCACTATTTTGTTCGAACAGTTCGATAGTAAAACCTTTAAGCCCAGTATCACTGAGTCCCGAGACAATTTTCAGCTTTTGAAACCAATCTGTCACAGTAACCGATTTTTCCCCGTCGAATTGCGATAAAACAGACACAAAAGGAACAAAAGGTTTGGTTTTTTCAATTAACCAGCCATCACCATCTTTTTTAACAAACAGTTTGGCTTCAGGAAAAGAGCGCTGATTAAATGCTACTTTTTGTTTGTCACGGTGAAACAACAACGTTTCTCTGGAGGTTTTTGTCCAATACAACCACTCCTCAGATATCTCGCCATCGACAACCGACAATCCATAACGGAACATTTTTTCATTAGCAAGAAAAGAGACCTCAAACTCAATAGGTTCGTCATAATAATTGTCCTTTAGCAAAAACGGCACTACGGCGTCTAATGCTTTATCACCAACAGACTCTAGAGAATTGAGCATGATATTTTTGAAAACCAACAACCCATTGACCAAATTAGATTTGCCAGAAGCATTAGCGCCAAAAATCGCTGCACTTTTAAGCACATTATTGATGCCAAATTCGTTAACTTCTTTTACATATTGATGATTAAAATCTTCTTTGGTCGATGTAGACGCATTGAGGCTCAATGACTGTATTGAGTTGAATGAAGTGTAATTTTGAACGGAAAAATCGATTAGCATTTGGTGCCAAGATAACTATTAATGTTGAACGAATGCTATCAGTTAAATATGATAATTGCAAAATATAGGCTTAATACTTAATTAACTGACGACATATCCCATCTAACATGCACCACCCGATGCGCAACCCCATGCTGATGAAAATAGCGCATCCATCTCAGTTGGTTTTTCTGCAACCTGTCCCCCGGCCCCTTAACCTCAACCAGTTCATACCCGCCGTTTTCTCCAAACAAAATCAAATCAGCAAAACCCGAACGATTCGCTCTTACATCTGCCCATAACCGCTCAAAAATCACTTGCCAATGCGCAGCCGGAATACGAGTCAATGCAGTGCTCAGCAAGGCTTCATCTAACGTTTCCCAATGAACAAACGGTGTGGCAATGCCAAACTTTTCTCGCCATAAATTAAGATAATGCGGGATGTTCTGATTGATATCAGCAACAGCCGCTTGAGCTTTTTCAAACTCAACAGAGCGATTGGCAACGAAGTCACTGTCATACATATCATGAGGTCTAATTTGAAAAGGATGAGTAAATGCGCCTCTGACAGGGGCAAAAAGAACATCCCAGTAATGCAAAGCGAATACGCTGCAAAACAAGGCGTTTTCAACAAAATGACACTCGCCATTTTCGTTAAGGTGCCGCACAACATCCAACTCTACGCCCTGCCCACTTTGCGCCAACTCTATCGTCTGCATTGGCGGCTGGTATTTATCAGGCTCAGGCCAAGGCAACTTGTGCTTTTTGGCCGTACGGTAGCCAAACTCACTGCCAACAACCGACTCTTCGTCACACAACGGTTCATTCATCATCATCCGGCAAAGTGCCAATGCCTCATCAATACGATTTTGTTTAACCAAAATTCTGGCACTACGTTCTCTGGCAGGCGCTAATTGACACAATTGATAAATAGACAATGCCTGCTCTAATGCATCTAGCCTTTCGAGCTGCCTTGCCAAGGTTAAATTAACGCGCTGAATTCTGCGGTTAAGTGTTTTATCTTGCTCAGTGGCCTTGGGCAGTTTTTCATGCAAAGCAACAATCGACTCCGCATCTTGCGTCAACACAGTTTCTAAATCTTCAAGTTGACGATAATAATCAAGGTATTGCTCGACTTGCTCGCGACTGGTGAACAACCTCACTGACTTGTCGATGAGGTAATTTTCAAAGCGATAGAGGCCCAAATCACGTAATACAAATTCGGTTAAATCCTGATCCAAATTACCAAAAAACAACAGCTTAAATGTTTCAAAGCGCTGTGCATCAACCAACTGAACAATCACTTCATCAATAACAATTTTGTCGTCCAACGCACCAAGGGCCACGTCAAACTCAGCGCGTTTTAGGCCCTTAAGCGGTTTAATATCAATCTCGCGCTCTTTCAATATATTCAACCATTGGGGTTTACTGAACAAACCCAATAACTCACCAACACCCAAGTCAGGATTTACCACAACAAGCCCACATCGCGCCAATTCATTGGCAGCTTTGGCGTTATCGAATATTTCTTGATAAACCAGTTTATCGAGCCGAAACAAATTGCCCTTTCGGGTCAACATACGCACATAAAGCTTTTGTGCGGGCTCACTAGAGTCCATAAACTGGTGATACAACGCCCGTTCGTCTTCACTTAGCAAATCTTCAAAAACCGCAAACACGTGCTCAACCAATTCAATAAAGTTAGTTCGGTAATATCCTTGGGGCAGTTCAATAACCATGACTAAATAATTCCGTGTTTAGTGAGTTTGCGCGATATTCGGGTGTGCGACACGCCCAACCTTTTGGCCAGTTTTCGGGTTGACGGATGTTGCACAAACAGGGTTCGTAATAAATTGGCTTCAAGTTCGTCCATAGTCTCATCTAACGAGGTCACTTGTTCAATATCACTTTGATGTGGTGTTTGCGCCTCTCCTGTCGCCAAACAAATGTCTTGCGCGTCAATCACGGCTTTGTCGGTTAACGCCAAGGTGCGAAAAATAACGTTTTGCAACTGGCGAATATTACCCGGCCACGGCGAATTACTGAGCAGGTTCAACGCCCCTTTGCTGAATGTTGGGCATTCTAGATTGATTTGTTTTGAGGCGTTCAAAGCAAAATGTTTGACCAGCGCAGTGATATCTTCGCGCCTTTCTCGCAGAGGCGGCAAATTCAAACTCAACACATTGAGCCGGTAAAACAAATCTTCACGAAATCGGCCATTTTGGCTCATCAACGCCAAATCTTGATGGGTCGCACAGACAATTCGCACGTTAACGGTCATTTCGCTGGTGCCACCAATACGTCTAAACGTTAAATCTTGAACAAAGCGCAACAACTTAGCTTGCAAATACACCGACATTTCACCGATTTCATCCAAGAATATGGTGCCCTTATCAGCCAGTTCTACCAGCCCCGGTTTACCACCACGTTGAGCGCCGGTAAACGCCCCGGCTGCATAACCAAACAGCTCGCTTTCGAGTAAATTTTCGGGCAAGGCGGCGCAGTTAATTGCCAAAAAAGGTTGCTTAGCCCTAGGCCCAAACTCGTGCAGGGCCCTTGCTAACAACTCTTTACCTGTGCCCGTTTCACCTCTAATAAGCACAGGTAAATCTAATAATGCAAAGCGTTGGGTTTGTTGCGTTATGGTTTTCATTTTTTGGCTTTTGGCTATCATCGAGTCGATGTTTTCACCCTTTTGCGCCTGCATTGCTGCAATTTCTTGGCCCAACCTTTGCGGGCTACGAAACACAATCACCGCACCAGTTACCCGTCTTTCACTTAGCACCTGCGTCACATCTAGCAAGTAGAGCTTGCCAGCACACGACGCCTCAATCGCATTGCCTTTTAAAATCTCAGCTAATGAATGGTCAATCAGTTTGCCGATGTTTTTCCCTTCAAGCTCATCGGTGATCTGTGCAAAGGCTTCTGTTGCCGCTCGGTTGGCCGCCATTATGTCGCCATGCTCATTAATATCAACAATAGGGTCTGGCAATTTGCTCAGCAAAGCATCCAAATGTTTTCGTCTACGTTCGCTAGGCAGAAGATCAGGCCGAGTAACCGACAGCACTCCTTCTACCGTTAGTATCGCCTCACTTACAGTCGCCAGTGTTAACGAAGGCTCGTTGATTAAAACAAAAGCGTGATGACGGAACATTTCAACACTTGTCAGGTCCCAGCCGCGCTGCTCTAAAACACTTAAAATCTGCACGGTGATCCCAACCCGGTCTTGACAATAAATATCCAATCTCATCGCTTTTACACTCCTCAGAACATAATTGTATCACTGCCGATACACTGTATCATTACTGTAACACCCGGTCAAAAGCAACGCAAATAGGCCCTTTACCAACAATAACTTATATTACTATTGGTTGAGCGTAATAAAATTATGACAAAGGTTTTAAAAACAACAATGTTATTACATATAACTAATTGATAAATAACAAAAAAGTAACGTTGGCATAGTCTCTGCTATAATCCGGCCATCAGTTTATCGGCCCTTACAGGATGGTTATGACGACTCAAACAGTACAACGACAGTGCAACATTGATGAAAATCAGACTGGGGACGCGCTTCAGTCAATAGAAATGCTCAGCGCCATAGAAGACAAAGTTCGCTGGCTGGCCAGTTGGATGATCCACAACGCCAACCATATTCGTCCCTCGCGAGATGGCATAAAAGTGGGTGGTCATCAAGCATCTAGCGCGTCGATTTCGACCATCATGACAGCGCTTTATATGAAAATACTTAGGCCTCAAGACAAGGTAGCGGTAAAACCCCATGCCTCACCTAACTTTCATGCCATTCAATATTTGCTTGGCAGGCAGTCGCTTGAACAGTTGCAAAAGTTTCGTGCTTTTGGCGGCGTGCAGTCTTACCCGTCAATCACCAAAGACCAAACCGAAGTTGATTTTTCTACAGGCTCAGTAGGTTTGGGCGTTGCAGCAACGTTATTTTCATCGGTTGTACAAGAATATGCCAACGACCACCATTTGAGCGAAAGCCTACCAGCCAAAGGCCGCATGATCTCGATTTTGGGCGATGCCGAGCTTGATGAGGGCAACATTTACGAAGCGCTGCTTGAAGGCTGGAAAAAAGATCTAAAAAACACCTGGTGGATCATCGACTTTAACCGCCAATCGTTAGACGCAGTCATAAGCGACGATTTGTATCAACGCATTATGGATTTTTTCGAGTCGGTTGGCTGGGAAGTTGTCACCCTAAAATATGGCAAACTGCAACTACAAGCCTTTGAAGGTCCCGCAGGACAGGCACTAAAGCAATGGATAGATGAATGTCCTAATCAACTGTATTGTGCACTTGTTTTCAAAGGTGGCGCAGCATTTAGAGAACGATTGTCTGTAGACATGCAAGGCACCAGCGGCCTACAACAATTTTTAGACAACCATACCGACGAACAACTGGCCAAATTAATGGCCAACCTTGGCGGCCACGACATGCAAACCATAGTTGAGGCCATGAGTGCAGTGCAAGACGATAAACCTCGCTGTTTTGTCGCCTACACCATTAAAGGTTACGGTTTACCGCTGGCTGGCCACAAAGACAACCACGCAGGCATGATAACCCCAGACCAAATGGACCAGTTCAAAACCGACAACAATATCGAAGACGGCCATGAATGGTTACCCAATGCAGCGATGCCTTTTGACGAAACTGAACTGGCACAATTTTACCAGAATGTGCCTTACAACCAGCGCAAAGCCAGCGACAATCTGGCTCCAGCTCTGGCTATTGAACACTTCAACACACCCAAAGGCGATTCATCTTCCACACAAGTGGCCTTTGGCAAAATCATGAATCAAATCGCCTCAAGCAAGGCCGAATATGCCGACCGTGTGGTGACCACATCGCCAGATGTTGCCTCGTCGACTAACCTCAGCGCATGGGTCAATAAACGTGGGGTTTATCACGGCACATTAAAAGAAGACACCTTCAAAAACGAGCAAATTCCCTCAACCCTCAAATGGATGCAATCACCCAAAGGGCAGCACATAGAACTAGGCATAGCCGAAAGCAATTTGTTTAGCTTGTTGACTAGCCTCGGTCAGGCCGAAAAACACTTTGGCACTCGCTTATTGCCCATCGGCACAGTGTACGACCCATTTATTTGTCGTGGCCTCGACACACTAAATTACGGTTGCTACCAAGACGCCCGCTTTATGTTAGCGGCCACGCCGTCGGGAATAACCTTGGCACCCGAAGGCGGCGCACATCAGTCGTTCAACACCCAAATGATTGGTATGGCTCAGCCCAATTTACTGTCGTTCGAACCCGCTTATTCCGACGAACTGGCCACTATCATGCAATGGTCGCTTGAACATATGCAGGCCCCAGATGGCAGCTCTATTTACCTGCGTTTATCTACTCGTGCCATTGACCAACCCAGCCGTGAACTCACTCCACAATTAAATGACGACATCATCAAAGGCGCTTACTGGCGACATAAACCGGCAGATAATTGTCCATTGGCCATCATCTACTGCGGCGTTATAGCGCCAGAGGCATTGAAAGCTTTCGAACAACTTAAAGAAGAAATGCCAGGCGTAGGTTTACTCGCAGTAACCTCTCCCGACCACTTGTACAGCGACTGGCAAAAAGCCAAAAAAGCCCGTCACCAAGGCGACCGCTCGGCTATTGCTCATATTGAACAGTTACTATCTGAACTATCAAACAATGCGGGTTTAGTCACGGTTGTCGACGGCTACCCAGCAGGCCTAACTTGGCTAGGCGGCGTATTGGGCCACAGAGTTGAAGGCCTTGGGGTCAATAGTTTTGGTCAAAGTGGCGATTCAATCGACCTATACAGTCATTACCGCATCGACGCAGATGCCATTTTGGATGCCTGCGCAGCCAGCTGTTTAAACATCATTCGCAAGGCCTAAGGAGAAAACATTATGTCTATAGAAATCAAAATGCCCACACTATCACCCACCATGACCAAAGGTGTGATATCCAACTGGCTAGTGAATGTTGGTGACAATGTCAGTGCTGGCGACATCATCGCCGAAATCGAAACCGACAAAGTCATGGTCGAAATAGAAGCAGACAACGCAGGCGTTGTTGCCCAAATCACCGCCCCAGAAGGTGCCGAAGTACCCGTTGATGACGTAATAATGGTGCTGGGTGCCCAAGGCGAAATGATTGATAAACCCCCTGTTGAAACGACACCTTTAGCTGAAGCCGCCGTGACACCAACCGCAATCAAAAACATTCCAACACAGGCAACAGACATCAGCATGTCGCCACTGGCTCGTAGAATGGCGGCGCAAGAGAACATCAACCTTGAAAGCCTCAAAGGCAGTGGTGCGAAAGGTCGCATAATGAAGCGCGATGTAGAGCAATTGCTGGGCACAAGCGTAGAAAAAGCGCTTTCTAAAACAACCGTTACTGCCGCAACTACCGAACCTGAAATTGTCATTGATTATCAAAACTTGCCAGAGTATACCAGCGTCAAAAACTCAGGCATGCGCTCAACCGTAGCATCACGCCTAACCCAATCGAGCCGCGATATTCCACATTTTCACATGAGTGTTGACTGCCAAATAGACCAACTGATGGC
>CALKGI010000253.1 GCA_938085045.1 uncultured Alteromonadaceae bacterium | reverse complement strand
ATTTATTTGACGAATGGGCTGCCGATCAGGACCCTACGTTCAAAGAGATATTTTACCATAAGATTTTGCCAGGACTTAAAGCTAGAGGCAAAGCTGTGGTTGTTATCAGCCATGATGACCGTTACTTTGATGTTGCCGATCAGGTGATTGTGATGGCCGATGGGCAGGTTGTTCCTCGCTGATAATTAGGGGGTGGGGTATACGCCGCGTTGCGGCGTATACGGAGAGGGTGAGCACGAGACCAAGGTATTAATGCAGCAGGGTCTGAAATGTTATTTTCAGACACGCACAAGCACATCCCTGTGGCTCGGCATCAGCATCCATGCTGATGACGGTCTGAAAACAACATCTCAAACCCTGCATCAAACCTTTGGTGCTCGTGTTAGGTAGAAAAGCCACCACCTCCCCTCGGCAACTGCGTCCTGCGTTGCTCTAACTCCTGCATCCATGCAGTCGGACCGCCGCCCTTAAGGCAACGTACGTTGCAAAAAACCTTTACCGCTTCGCTTTGCTACGCTTTTTTTTACAACTTCGTTGTGGGGATATTAGTCTTTTACCGCTGTTGCTACGACCTTAATTTTTCCACCAAATGGCAAACCTGCCGCCTCTGCAATGGTTCTTGCTGGGCGTCTGCCCTCGGGAAATAACTCCATGTACAGTTCATTGACTTCTTTGAGTTCTGATAAATCAGAAAAGGCTATGTCGATGTAAACCAGTTCGTCTTTGCTGAAACCTGCGGCAGTGGCTGCGGCGAATACATTGTTGAAGGCCATTTCGGCTTCTTGTCTGATGGTGCCGGGTACATATTGGCCATCGGTGTTGACGGCCAGTTGGCCGCTGATGTAACACATTTTACCAACAACAACCGCATGGCTTATCGGGTTGGACCACTGTGGTAAACCTTCCCCTTGAGTAATGAACTTTCGCATTATGAACAATTCCAAAATTTTAGATGAATGACTATTTCGCCACAGTCTACGGTATGGATATATTGCTTTCAATAAAGCCGCTGCGCATCTTTATAAATAGTTGGATTATCTGGGCGTAAAGCAATGCTTTTTTGGCCTAGAAAGATTAAACTTGCGTCCACCAAAATTCCGTTAATTTCAGGCGGCACATCCCTAGATGTCTACAACTCGTAAACCTGTTGATTTACTTCATGATCCTATTGCACCGACCATTAAGCGCATGACCGTACCGGTGATCTTTGCGATGATCACTTTGATGAGCTTCAACCTGGTTGATACGTTGTTTGTGAGTTTCCTTGGTACTGAACCACTGGCCGCAATCAGCTTCACATTTCCTGTCACTTTTACTGTGATAAGCCTAGCCATTGGTTTGGGCATTGGCACATCTGCCGTTATTGGTAAGGCGATGGGCGCAGGCGATCATGAAGAGGCTAAGCAAGATGGTACCGGCGCATTAATGTTGTCGTTTATCTTGGTTGCGGTGCTTTCGGCGATTGGTTATGTATTGATTGACCCACTATTTACCTTACTTGGCGCAGAGCCTGACCTATTGCCTTTGATTCATGAATATATGGATATTTGGTTTTTCGGTAGTGTGTTTTTAGTTTGCCCTATGATTGGTAACAGTGTTATGCGGGCGTTTGGCGACACCAAAACCCCCAGTGCCGTGATGGTATTTGGTGGCGTGGTTAATGCGATACTTGATCCGCTGTTGATTTTTGGCTTAGGACCTTTTCCTGAAATGGGCCTTCAAGGCGCTGCGCTTGCAACCATTATTTCTTGGTCGTTGGGCTTTGTCATGGTGATTTATATCCTAGTTCATAAGAAAAAAATCATACTGCCCAGCTTTGGTACGGTTGAGGCTTTTATTGAAACATCACGAAAGGTGTTAAAAATAGGTTTACCCGCAGCGGGCGCCAATATGTTAACGCCAATTGCTGCGGCGATTGTGACCGCGATTATGGCCACCTTTGGTAACAGTGCCGTTGGTGCTTTTGGTGTGGGTACCAGAATTGAATCTATAGCCAGCTTAGTGGTGCTTGCCCTGTCGATGACACTGCCGCCATTTATCAGCCAAAATCTTGGTGCAGGAAAATTGGAACGGGTGATTGATGCCTATAAATCGACACTTAAATTTGTTATGGCATGGCAATTTGGGGTTTATTTGTTGTTGTCTAGTGTCGCCGGGTTAATTGCCATTGGCTTTTCTGATGACCCTGAGGTGGTCAGGTTAATTAAATTGTTTATTTGGATATTGCCACTGGGTTACGGCATGCAGGGGGTCATTATTTTGTCTAATTCGTCGTTTAATGCCCTGCACTTACCTATGTGTGCGTTAGTGATGAGCATTGTTCGTCTGTTTGTTTTCTATGTGCCATTTGCTTATGTAGGCAGTAAACTAGGCGGTATTGAAGGCCTGTTTATAGGGGCTTTAATCGGCAATTTGTTCACCGCAGTTATTTCTTACCGTTGGTTTATTAAACAATTTGAGCTGTTAAGTACACAAGCAGAGGTTTCAAATGGATCGTAAATTTCAGTTACAGTCGCCATTCGAGCCTTGCGGCGACCAACCCACAGCCATTGCACAGTTGGTTGAAGGTTTAAACGATGGCCTTGCGTGTCAAACATTGCTTGGCGCAACGGGTACTGGTAAAACCTTCACAGTGGCAAGCGTGATCAACGAGGTGAATCGTCCGGCTTTGATTATGGCTCACAATAAAACGTTGGCTGCCCAGTTGTATGGCGAAATGAAAGAGTTTTTCCCGAACAACGCTGTGGAGTACTTTGTTTCATATTACGATTATTACCAGCCTGAGGCTTATGTGGCATCGACCGATACTTTTATCGAAAAAGATGCTTCAATAAATGAGCATATAGAGCAGATGCGGTTGTCGGCGACCAAAGCGCTGATGGAAAGAAAAGACGTTATTATAGTGGCGTCGGTGTCGGCAATTTATGGTTTGGGTGACCCTGAGTCTTACATGAAAATGCTGTTACATTTGCGCGTTGGCGACATTATGGATCAGCGGGTTATTTTGCGGCGCTTGTCTGAATTACAATACAAACGTAATGATGTTGATTTTCAGCGGGGCTCATTTAGGGTGCGTGGGGATGTAATTGATATTTTCCCAGCTGATTCTGACCGAAACGCGGTTAGGGTTGAATTGTTTGATGAAGAGATTGAAAAACTCAGCTCGTTTGACCCGTTGACAGGTTCTGTTGAACAAAATATGACGCGCACGACTATCTTCCCAAAAACTCACTATGTAACGCCACGAGAGAAAATTCTTGCGGCGGCAGAAGAGGTGAAAGTAGAGCTTGTTCAACGTAAAAAACAATTGATTGATGCCAACAAGTTGGTTGAAGAGCAAAGGATTAGTCAGCGGACTCAGTTTGATTTAGAGATGATGGTGGAGCTGGGTTATTGCTCAGGTATTGAAAACTACTCGCGTTATTTGTCTGATAGGGCACCGGGCGAGCCGCCACCGACTTTGCTTGATTATTTTCCGAGTGACGGTTTGTTGATCATAGATGAGTCGCATGTGACGGTGTCGCAGGTTGGTGCGATGTACAAAGGTGACCGTTCGCGTAAAGAAAATTTGGTGGAGTTTGGTTTTAGATTGCCTTCGGCGCTAGATAACCGCCCACTCAAATTTGATGAGTTTGAAGCCATTGCACCACAAACGTTGTATGTGTCGGCAACACCGGGCAAATACGAGATTGAAAAGTGTGGCGACGATATCGCAGAGCAAGTGATAAGGCCTACCGGCTTGTTAGACCCTGAAATTGAAGTGCGCCCGGTTGGCACACAGGTGGATGATTTACTGTCTGAAATTTTTAAAAGAACCGAAGTCAAAGAGCGGGTATTGGTGACTACGCTGACCAAGCGAATGTCTGAAGATTTGACTGATTACCTAAGCGAGCACGGCGTGCGCGTTCGCTATTTGCATTCTGATATTGATACGGTAGAGCGGATAGAAATTATTCGTGATTTAAGAATCGGTAAGTTTGATGTGTTGGTTGGTATTAACTTACTGCGTGAAGGGTTGGATATACCTGAGGTGTCGTTGGTGGCTATTCTAGATGCCGACAAAGAAGGCTTTTTACGTTCAGAGCGGTCGTTGATACAAACCATGGGGCGAGCGGCAAGGAACCTCAATGGTAGAGCGATTTTGTATGCCGACAGGATCACCGGTTCGATGAAAAGAGCTATGGATGAAACTGAAAGACGACGTACCATACAGCACGCACATAACGTCAAACATGGGATAGTGCCTGTTGGTTTGAATAAGAAAATCACCGATGTTATGGATGTTGGTGGGGAGAGTGGAGAATCTTCGGCTAGTAAAACGGCCGCAAAATTGGCGCTTTATAAAGTTAAATCTCCCAAAGATTTGGCTGACCAAATCAAAAAATTGGAAGAACAAATGTTGCAACATGCGCGTAATTTGGAGTTTGAAGAAGCGGCGAGTTGTCGTGATCAGGTGCAGCAACTGCAATCTCAATTGGATCGTTTGTAATGACAGGCTTAACTTCAACCTCAATGTCAGAACCGATGCATCCAGACCCACAAGAATTGCTTTTGGCATTAGATAAAGGTGATTACGATTCAGAGCAAATGCAAAGATTGTTTCATGGTCGTGGTCATACATACCCGGGTTTAGATTTTATTACGGTGGATTGGTACCCGCCGGCCTTGTTTATCTGCGTGTTTCGTCCGGTGGAAGAAAGTTGGTTGGATGCGTTGGTTGAGCAAGTCTGGGACAGACAACAAATTTGGGCTAATGCAGGACAGACAGACGTTGAGGGAAATACAGGACAGACACAAAGTAATCAGGCGAAGGAAAATGCAGGACAGACACAAAGTAATGAAAGCCAAAACCAAATAAAGCTGGACAGACAAAAAAGACAGGTAAAGGCGCTGGTTCTACAACGTAGACAAGGGGCCAATACAATATCGGCTGTGGTTAAAGGTGAATTACCAAAGCCGCATGTTGTTAAAGAAAAGGACAGACAGATTTATGTGCAGTTAAATCAATCACAAAACGTGGGGGTTTTCCCTGACATGATCAATGGACGAGATTGGGTTTGTGCTCACAGCGAACAGCGAAATGTGCTGAACTTATTTTCCTATACTTGTCTGTTTTCTGTCGCTGCAATGCAAGGTGGCGCCTCTGGAGTAGTTAATGTCGATATGAATAAATCGGTTACAGCTACCGGTCGCAAGAATCATCAGCTCAATGAGTTGGATATGAGCCGGGTTAAATTCTTCAGCCATAATATTTTTAATTCATGGGGAAAAATTAAACGCTATGGTGCTTATGATCTAATCATTGTTGATCCGCCGAGCTTTCAAAAGGGTAGTTTTGTATTGACTAAAGATTATCAACGATTGATTAAACGCTTGCCAGAACTGGCCTTAGATAATGCCGATGTGATGTTGTGTTTGAATTCCCCAGAGGTGGACAGTTCATTCCTTTTGGCGCTGGTAGCCGAGCACTGCCCACAATTGAGATTTGTTCACAGGTTAGATAACCACCTAAACTTCCCTGAGAAGAACCCCCAAAAAAGCCTCAAAGTTTTGCTGTTTAAATTTGATTAAAACTTGAAAAAGTGACTAGTGTAATAGCCTGTCTGGCACTATCGAAAGGCTGCATTGTTCCAGTATTAATTCGATTTTATCACTGTTAACGGTGCCTAAGCGATAGATTGCATTGAGTATTTTATCTTGTACGTCCACGGGTATTTGCATGGCTTCAAGGTAGAGGTGGGCTTTTAAATCGTTGTTCTTATTGTGTGATTGATGTGTGGTTGTGCTAGGGCATAATTGCTGTAAAGTCGCGGCTTGAGTTTGGGTTATTGAGTTCATATATACCTCTTAATGAGCGTCTGTTATTCAAAGTCGTGTCATTAATTTTAGTTGGTTTCAGTCGTCATATTAGATTGTTTGATGATTAACCCGGTCGTTGTTATGCGAATTTGATGTTTTAGGACAGACAAAATAAAAAAGTACCTGAGCAATAAAAAATCTAGGCACAAATTTTTTGTTGTGCAATACTTAGGTGGAAAACGGATGAAATTAACTCAAGGATAGAATTATGACCACTGCCCGCCGCAAATTAATCAACGAACAAGCCACCCCGTATTATTCAATTACAGCCAACTGCGTTAGACGTACTTTTTTGAACGGATTTGATAAATTAACTGGAAGGAACTACGAATATCGACGTCAATGGATAGAAGATAAAATGTTTGGCTTGGTGAATGTATTTGCCATTGATATCAGCGCTTACTCAATTATGAGTAATCATTACCATTTAGTACTTCACATTGATAAGAAAACCGCGGTAAGTTGGACTTTTAAGCAAATATTTGAGCGCTGGCAACAGCTGCACATACTTGACGCTTTAGCCATAAGGTATATGGCTGGTGAGGATTTTGACGAAGTGTTGCAATTGGAGTTAGCCCGTATTGCTGCGGATTATAGAGAGCGTTTGATGAGTATTAGTTGGTTTATGCGAGAATTGAATTTGGATATCGCCAAACGTGCCAATAAAGAAGATAATTGTAAGGGCAAGTTTTGGGAGGCTCGTTTTCACAGTCAAGCTCTTTTAGACGAAGCTGCGTTGCTTGCTTGCATGGCTTATGTCGATTTAAACCCGGTTCGGGCGAAAATGTGCCACACCCCAGAAGAGTCAGATTACACATCAATTCAAACCCGGATAAGACAAATTCTTCATAACGATTGTCAAAACAAAAAGTTAATGCCATTTAAAGATTCAGCTAATGGTGACGGCAATGTCTTGATGTTTAGTGAAAAGGAGTATTTAGAGTTGGTTGATTGGACAGGGAGAATCATCAGGGAAGACAAACGGGGGGCTATAGCTGCTGATATGCCTGGTATTCTGACTCGATTGGGTATGGAGCATAAAGAATGGTTTATTCGAGCTAGATATTTTCAAATCAGGTTTAAATCTGTTGCTGGTGCATGGGACTTGATGCAGCAGGCGGCCAAAGTGTTTAAGCAACATTGGTTTCAGGGGAAGCCGTCAAAAGACATTGTTTTGTAGCATTACGGCCCTTATTTTTGGGGGCGCCTTTACTAATTAGTCGAGGTTAGAAACGCTAATTCCATCTGGCAATTAGAGTTATTGGATAAAGCCTCGTTAATCAATACACTTTGCACTCCATTTAGTTTATGGCTGCTGAAGCGCTGTGCAAAGGTGGCATTTTAAGTTGGAAACTCGCTAGAGATATCTTGATGCGTCCATTGTGTCCATTTTAAAATCTGTCTGTCCTTCAATTACTTCTGGCGAGAAAGCGTCTGTCCTATATAATCTTTTTATGCAGCATATATTTGTCTGTCCGACTTTAATAAAACAAATACTTGTCTGTCCGAGTTTAACGCATTTCAATTTTCAAGGTTGTTGCTCCATGTTGTCCAGCTTGCTAAAAAAGTGTTTGATTGCGTTGTCGCTGTTATTAAGCGTTGCAACGTTGCCAAGTTATACTCAGGAACTTGACGAGCGCAGAGTTCGAAGTGGGTTGAAATTGTTTAGAACCGTTTTGGCAGCAGACCGGGATATTCATCGCAAGCAGACTGTTGATGATAGGTTGCTGGTACTGCTGGTTTATACCAATGCCCAGCACAATGCCAAAACATTTGCCGACGAGCTTGAAAATCTAGGCTTGGGCAATAAAAAAGGCATGATCCGCAACATGCCGATAAAAGTTAAGGTTATCAATAATAAACAATTGGCTAGTTATCGTGAAAAGCGTGTAGCTGGCGTTTATTTAACTCAATCGTTGTTTGACGACGAATTGGCGAAATTGGTGCAATTTGGTATCGACAAGCATGTTGTCGTTTACTCACCCTTTGAGGGCGATGTCTACAAAGGCGTTCTGGGCGGTTTGGCCATCGACACCCGAATACATCCGTTAATCAATATTGACACCATGAAGGCATCCAAGTTGAGGATCAAATCTTTTTTCTTGAAGGTGGCGAAAAAACATGAAAGTTGAACATAGCAGTTCAAGCGTGCGAATTTGGATCTCAATATCTTTTGCTGTGTTGGCTATCGCATTGGAATTAACGATGGCAAGTTATTGGTCCAATATTCTTGAACCGCGGTTAAAAGCCCAAGCCAGAACGAATGCCCAACTACTGGCCCAATCTCAAGCGATTGCCTTGACTAATGTTTTGTCCAGAATACATTCAGACACGACAGCAAAACAACAAGTACAAAGTGTTTTTGATAACCTGTTACTCATCAAAGACCCTACTTTGAACGCTCACTTTTTTATCGCAATCATTCTTGAAGTCGATTACGACGTGGTGACTGTTACACCTGAATTACTCGACCTGTCACAGGGAGATAAAAACTGTCTGTCCTGCTTTGAAGCGCCAGTGGAATTGTATTCTACCGAGACCGATGAATTGTTAGGTATTGCCACTTTTTATGTGTCTGACGTATTTTTTCGAAGCATTAAAACCGATCTCAAAGATCGTTTTATTGTCGAGGGTGTTATTGTTTTTGCGCTGTTGTTGTTGTTGTGGATTGTGGTTATTACATTGGTTAGAACTTTGTATCGAAATATTGAGCAACGACGTGTAACCCAGAAGGCTTTAGTTATTGCCAAAGAGCAAGCCGAATCTGCCAATGAAGCCAGAGGGCAGTTTTTGGCCAATATGAGCCATGAAATCCGCACACCTATGAATGCCATTATTGGTTTGTGTTATATCGTGTTGAAATCTGATTTGACCTCTTATCAACGTAACTACTTGTCTAAAGTGCATTCTTCAGCCCGTTCATTGTTGGTGCTAATTAATGACATTCTCGACTTTTCAAAAATTGAATCTGGTAAATTCAGTATCGAACGGATTGAATTTGATATGGATGAAGTGCTGTGCGACCTGTCGCAAATGATCATGCCAAAAGCCGGTGAAAAAGAACTCGATATCCTTTATTCCGTTGACTCTAATGTGCCTTACAAGCTCAAAGGCGATCCGTTTAGGTTGGGTCAAATACTGCTGAACTTGATTAATAACGCCATCAAGTTTACTGAGCAAGGCGAGATTTTAATCAAGATCAAATTAACTGAACAAAAAACGCCCGAAAAAGCCACGCTATTATTTTCAGTTAAGGATACTGGCGTAGGGATAAGAGAAAGTGCTATCAGCCAATTATTCTCGTCATTTACTCAGGCCGATAACAGTATGAGTCGCAAATATGGCGGCACCGGACTTGGCTTAGCAATCTGCAAAAATCTAGTTGAAATGATGGATGGGCAAATTTGGGTTGAAAGTAAAATCAATATTGGCAGTACGTTTTATTTTACTGCGCAATTTGATGTGGATGAACCAGATCAATTCGATCGCTTCATTATTCCCGAAGAATTCGCGAAGATTAATGTGTTAATTGTTGACGACAGCGAAACCTCAAGAACCGTGTATAGCGAAATGATGGCATCGTTTCACTTTAATGTCACCGCTGTGCCTGATGCACAACAAGCCATTGAAGCGTTAAGAAATCAATCTGCCGGCAGCCCTTTTGAATTGGTCTTTATGGATTGGAAAATGCCCGAAATGGACGGAATTACGGCAGCCAAAATCATTAAAACTGATGACTCTTTGGTTAAAACGCCTTCGATCATATTGATCAGCGCCTATGCTCAGGATGATGAGTTTATTGAGGCAGAGCAATACCTAGACGCTTATTTACTCAAACCGATTTGCCAGTCAGTTTTGTACGACAGTATTGTTGGTATTTTTTGTCAGGTGCCCAGAAAATCCTATGTTCATTTTTCATGTGAAAGTATTCGCTCATCAGTGGCCTCTCAATATGCTGGGCGCAAGATTCTGCTTGTTGAAGACAACAAAACCAACCAAGAAGTTGCGATTAATTTGATAAGCGAAGTACAGCTGTCGGTTGACAGTGCCTTTAACGGCAAAGAGGCAATAGATAAGTTGGCAAGCAATCGCTACGACTTAGTGTTGATGGATGTTCAAATGCCCGAAATGGATGGCATTACTGCGACCAAACACATTCGTGCTGACTTAGATAAGAAAATACCCATTGTGGCTATGACAGCCCATGCTATGCAAGGGGATAAAGATCGCTGCCTTGCTGCCGGTATGGATGATTACATTACTAAACCAATTGATGTTGAACATTTTTATCATACCTTAGGGAAATGGCTGGCAGTCGCGGCCAAGATCACCCCCGAACTCAAACCTGAAAAGACATTTGAAAAAGCACATGAGGCACTTGCAGCTAAGTTACCGGTGACCATAAAAGCATCTGACGACATGACATCACAAAACGCATTAGAATCGTTACCAACGACTAGATTACCTGAGTTTCCAGGTATTGATGTTAAGTCAGCATTGACACGGTTGATTGGTAACGAATCGTTGTTGTTAAAGTTAATTAGTCATTTCAAACAACAAAACGAAGATAAATTCGCTGAACTCAAAAGTGCGCTAGAACGTAATGATACCGTATTGTCACGGGAAATAGTCCATGCAATAAAAGGCGAGGCAGGTAACATTGGTGCTAACGAAGTTTTCACTTTGGCCAATGCCATGGAGAAGGCTCTGGCTGTTAACGACCCGGCATTTACGGCGCTATTTGCAGATTTACAACCTGCAATAATGCAAGTTTTTAAAGCCTCAGAGCTGTCCCTTGCATATTTGGCGCAATTGGATAATGATGAAACGCAGCTTTCGAATATGGCAAGTACCGCAGTTAAAACGGGGCTTGTAGCTGATTCGGGTGAAGATATTGAGGCTCTATTAACAGAAATTTCGCAATTGTTGTCAAAAAACAATCTGAAGGCGAAAAGTTTGATTGAGCGTTTAAGTCTGCATTTGTCAGTGCCTGAGTTCGAATTTGAACAGGGCCAGTTAAACCAGTGTATGAGTGTGTTGGATTTTAAAGGTGCGCAGCATCAAATTAATGCACTGTTGGATAAATTGAGAACCGGATAAATTGAGGACAGACAGATAATGGCTAGCTTAACGACAAACCCGGATCAATCTAATTACAGCGTGTTGATTATTGACGAGTCGAATGAAGACATCAAACAATTGCACCAGATGTTGAGCGATGGCTTTGATGTCAATTTTGCTACTGATGAGCGCGATGCATTGACGATGATGGATGAGCTTCAACCTGATATCGCTGTTATTGGCTCAAATACTTCGGGTTTCGACAGGTTTGTTTTGTGTCAGCAGTTGGGTTGTGCGGTCGTTATGTTGGTTAACAACTCAAATGTTGATGATATGGTCAAGAGCTTCTCATTGGGGGCGGTGGACTATTTACCTATGCCGGTTAATGCCGAAGAATTCAGATTAAAAGTTCAAGCACACATAGTGATGACCAGAGCAAACAAATCAGAGCAACAGGTATCAAGTTATGGCCCAGTTATATCAACGACTGAGTCGCCCATTGAAGAGCAGGACAGACAAAAAGTGTTAATTGTTGATGATTCGATCAGCAATATTCAAGTATTGAACGAAATATTGGGTGACGATTATGAAATATTCTTTGCCACCAACGGTAAGCAAGCTATTGAGATGGCAATCGAAGAGCAGCCCGATTTAATTGTACTTGATGTGGTGATGCCTCAAATGGATGGGCACAAGGTCTGTGAAAAACTAAAAACGATGCAGGAAACCAAACACATCGGGATTATTTTTGTTACCGCGCTGAACGAAGTCCAGGACGAAGCCAAAGGGCTTCGTCTTGGCGCGATAGATTATATTGCCAAACCGTTTAGTGCGCATATTGTCAGAGCCAGAATGCACAATCATATGGAACTGGTCAAACATCGAAAAAAACTGAGCAGCTTGTCGATGACCGATGGCATGACTGGCATCGCCAATCGCCGACAGTTTGATCAGGTCATACTACGGGACTTGCATCGGGCTGTGCGAAACAAAGAGCATTTTTCATTATTTTTAATTGATATCGATAATTTTAAAAAATACAACGACCACTATGGGCATGTTAATGGTGATGAGTGTCTTAAAGAGATAGCCACCGCCATTGCTAGCAGCCGCGTGAGAATGACCGATTTTGTCGCTCGTTACGGGGGAGAAGAGTTTGCGGTTGTTTTGCCAAATACCGACAGGGAAGGGGCAAGGGTCATGGCGAATAAAATGCTTAACGCAATAACGAACCTAGGTATCGCACATGTGAATAACAATGGCTTTGGTATTGTAACCGCAAGCATTGGTGTGCAAAGTTTAGTGCCTGATAGTCAAATGAGTGTTTCTAATTTGATTAAACAGGCTGATGAAGCTTTGTATAAAGCAAAGTCATTGGGACGTAATCGAATTGTTTTTATTGAGGACTACAGTTAAATCTGTCTGTCCTCGATTGAATCTCTTTAATCTGTCTGTCCTGAACTATTCATAAACCAGCGGGTCAACGGCACCATTGAGCTCAAACGCTTCGAGCCTCTCCTGACACGCACCGCATTTACCGCAGGCTTTTTCTCTTCCGTTGTAACAGGTCCACGTATCGCTATAATCCAAACCCATAGCAAGGCCATCGGTCAAAATGGCAATTTTTGATTCGTATAGGTAAGGGGTAACGATTTCTACTGCTTCGTAGTTGGCAATTTGGCATACAGCATTCATTTTTTCGACAAACTCGGGGCGGCAATCTGGGTATATCGCATGGTCGCCTGAGTGGGCACCGTAGTATACTTTTTCGGCTTCAATTGAAACTGCATATCCAACCGCCATAGACAGTAAAATCATGTTTCGGTTTGGCACTATGGTTTGCTTCATGTTTTCTGATTCATAATGCCCTTCTGGCACTTCTATGTTGTCGGTTAGTGCTGAGCCGCCAATAATTTGGTTGATGGCTGAAATATCCACTATTTTGTGAGCAACATTTAATTTGGCGCAAATCTCTTTGGCGCATTCAAGTTCTTTAACATGGCGCTGACCATAATTAAAAGACAAGGCAAATACTTCATAGCCTTTTTGAATGGTTTTGTTCAACACGGTAAAAGAATCCATACCGCCGGAAAAAATAACTACAATTTTTTGCGCCATATTTGACTTACTCTCAGATATAATAAGGGGTTACTGCAATTTGCCCCGTCAAAACAAACCTAGGATACGCTCCTAGTAAATCAGCAGGGCGCGAATTTTACTCTAAGTTTTGCTGATACTAAAGCGAAGGTGCTTAATTTGTACAAAATTAATGAAATATTTGAAACCCTCCAGGGCGAAGCCACATATACCGGCACGCCCTCGATCTTTGTTCGTTTGCAAGGGTGTCCTGTTGGTTGTGCCTGGTGTGATACCAAACATACCTGGGAAATCGACCCCGAACTCAAATCTGACTTAACGGTTGTTGTTGAAAAGTCATCGGATTCAGAACATTGGAGTGAAGTCAGTGCAACTGAATTGCTAGATTGCTTTGTACAACGAGGTTATCAGGCAAAACACATAGTGATCACCGGTGGCGAGCCTTGCATGTATGATCTCAACCCCATGTGCGATGCTCTCCATCAAAATGGCTTTACCACCCAAATAGAAACCAGCGGTACCTTTGAAGTTAAAGTACCAGAGCAAACTTGGGTGACGGTTTCACCCAAAATCAATATGAAAGGCGGCTATAAAATGCTGGCTAGTGCTTTGCACAGAGCGAACGAAATCAAACACCCCATTGCAATTGAACGCCATGTTGAAGAATTGGAAGCTTTACTGGATGAACATAAAGTTGAAGATAAATTGATTTATCTGCAACCTATCAGCCAAAAAGCCAAGGCTACTAAGCTGGCGATTGAGGTTTGCATCAAAAAGAATTGGCGTTTGTCGGTTCAGTTACACAAATATTTGGGCATTAATTAATGGATTTGACGGTTTTTAACCAGCCAGCAGTTTTATTGTCTTTGGTTGGTGTGTTGTTATTGCTGGTGATTATTGTATTGTTATTAGGCATAAATCGAAGACTTAAAGACAGCGATAACAGTGAGTTACTGGTTAATTCGGTTCGTGAGCAACTTGATTTACAACGTGAGCAGCTGACTCATTTGTTGTATAACCAGTTTGGTGAGGGCAAAGAGCATCGTCAAAATCAGTTTGCTCAGCAAAAGCAATATATCTTTGGTTTGCTGTCAGATCAAAAACAAAGTATTGAAAACAAATTTAACGAACAATCTATGGCAAACCTGCGTAGTGGCAATGAGTTAAAAGAAAACTTGATGTCGTTGCTTAGTGGACAGAAAGATCAATTCAACGAAAACCAAATTAATGCACTAACCCAACTTAACGAACAGTTAAGTGCATCTACCAAGCAATCTCGCGAAGAGTTAAGTCAGTCATTACATCAAAATGCCCAAGCCATTGGCTTAAGAATGTCAGAGCTGACTCAAACCACCGATCAACGTTTAAAAGAGATTAGCGGACAGGTCGAAAAGAAGCTCAGTGAAGGGTTTGAGAAAACGACTCAGACATTTAATGACATCCTTAAACGTTTGGCCTTGATTGACGTGGCGCAAAAGACCATCACATCTTTGTCGAGCGAGGTGGTTAGTTTACAAGAAGTTTTGGCCGACAAGCGTTCCAGAGGCGCTTTTGGCGAAGTGCAGTTGTCTAGTTTAATACGTAATGTATTGGCCGAAAGTCAGTTTTCTTTTCAGCACACTTTGTCCAATGGTAGGATAGCTGATTGTGTTTTGTTTTTGCCTCAACCCACTGGCAACGTGGTGATTGACTCTAAATTCCCGTTAGAAAGCTACCGACGAATGACCGACAACGAATTGGCTCAGGCTGACCGAAAAAGCGCCGAACGCCAATTTAAAGTGGATGTACGTAAACACATTAATGATATTGCTGATAAATACTTGATTGAAAATGAAACCTCAGATGGTGCACTGATGTTTATTCCTGCAGAGGCTATCTTTGCTGAGATCCATGCTCATCACCCTGATGTTTTAGAGTCTGCCTATAAGCGCCGTGTATGGTTAGCATCGCCAACGACTTTGATGGCTATATTAACGACTGCTAGAAGTGTTTTGAAAGATCAGGCTACGCAGAAGCAGGTTCATATCATTCAAGAGCATCTGGTGCAGTTGGGGGGCGATTTTAATCGTTTTAGAACTCGCTTTGACAATTTGGCCAAACATATCGACCAGGCAGCAAGCGATGTGCAGCAAATTCACACGTCTGCGAACAAAATCAGCAATCGTTTTGGTAAGATTGAAAAGGTCGAAATGTTGGAATCAGATTTGAATGGTGAAAGCGAGATTTGATTTTCAAAACCTGTCTGTCCTGAATTAGAATTAAACTCTATCTGTCCTGCATTGGAATTAAATTCTGTCTGTCCTGAATTGGAATTAAATTCTGTCTGTCCTGAATTGGAATTAAATTCTGTCTGTCCTGCATTGGAATTAAATTCTGTCTGTCCTGAATTGGAATTAAATTCTGTCTGTCCTGAAACAAAAAAGCCATAACGCGATGGTTATGGCTTATTTCATCAATCTCAAAATTACTTCTGGTCTTTAAGTTTCGGCAACTTCAATCCCAGCTCACGGCCTTTATGACGGGCATAATAAGTGCCGCCTAAAAACATCATGGTGGCAAATATCAATTCTAAAATGGCATAGGGTAGGTCTTCGGGTAATACCCACAAAGTGGTTAAACCATGCATGAAATTGAGCATAACCATAAAGTTGGCCCAAGCGTAAGTGTACGGTGTGCCTTTTAGTAATCCTCTCATGGGTATAAACAAAGGCACCCAAAATAAAGCCAATGAAACCTTGGTGCTGATCCCCTCAGATGGGTTAAGCCAAATCAGCCATACAGGCATTAAAATCAACAAACCAAAATAACCAATCAGGGTTATCTGGCGCAGTAGTTCTACATTCACCGGTTTTTTATCGTCGCCATTTGGCGTCACAGTATCATTCATTGATTTAACTTTTTGGTTGTTTGCGCAAGACGAAAACCCAGTGCAACGCACAATTGCGCTTCGTCTGCAGATAAGTTGCTGTCGTTATTTAGTCCGGCAACATGTGAGGCCCCATAAGGCGTTCCACCTGTAAGGGTGGCATTTAAAGCAGGTTCGCTGTAGGGCAGGCCCTGAATTAACATGCCGTGATGTAGTAGTGGCAACATCATTGTCAGCAAGGTGGATTCGTTACCGCCATGCATTGAAGACGAAGAAGTGAACACACAAGCGGGTTTGTCAATCAAGTCACCACTGAGCCACTGGATTGAAGTGGTTTCCCAAAACTGTTTCATCGATGCTGCCATATTGCCAAATCGCGCTGGGCTGCCGAGCGCTAGGGCATGACAATCTTTGAGGTCGTGCTCAGTCACTAGAGCATCACCTGTGTCTGCATTTTTCTGTCTGTCCTGAAAGTCTAAGTCTTGTCTGTCCTTAAAGTCTTCAACATTTTTCTGTCTGTCCGCAATTAATGAAGGCACTGTTCGTAGCACCGCTTCGCAGCCAGCTTTTTCTATGCCAAATGCGATTTTGTGTGCCATTGTCTCAACCGAACCATGGCGCGAATAGTACAATACTAAGATTTTTAAGGGCGATGCTGTGTTTGAGTCCGTCATGCTTAAAACAACTCAAGCACCTGTTCTGGTGGGCGGCCGATTTTGGCTTTGTCACCGTTCACCACTATCGGGCGTTCGATGAGTTTGGGGTTGGCTATCATCGCTTCAATCAGCTGGGCTTCGCTCAAATTGGCATCTTTGAGGTTCAATTCTTTGTAAATGGCTTCTTTGTTGCGCATCAGTTGTTGGGCGCTGGTCATGCCGAGTTTGCTAAGCAATGATTCAATTGTGGCAGCATCGGGAATATCTTTTAAGTATTCAACAACATCAACTTCTATATTGTTGTCTTGCAACACTTGCAAGGTCTGGCGGCTTTTTGAACATCGAGGATTATGGTAAATAGTAACAGACATTAGGGTATCCAAAGGCGTGGTGCCAGCTTAAAGTTTAAAAGGCGCTATTTTAATGAAGTTTGCGGCCGATTCAAAGCTGTTTTATTTGTTCTATCTGATCGCGATAGCGTTTTTGCAGCGCTATCAAACGTTTGGATTCGAGTATTTTGTTTTCGCTAAGCTTAGAAATCGACAGTTTAAGCTCTTCAATAGATTGGTCATACAGTGATAATAGCGCGAAGGTCTGGGCACGCATTTCGTGGTATTTGGCGAGATTTTTCATTTGACCATAGGCGCTGGTCAACAAATCGGTGGCAATGTAATCCTGACCATGGCTAATGGTATAGCGATTAAGCAGGTCGACTGCTATCTGCGGCCTTTTCGCTTCAATCGCAACGCTGGCATAGTTAAGTGTGACCACCGGGTTGTTGGGACGTAATTTATAATGTTGCTCTAAAAATGCGATGGCGGTATCGAATTTCTGCATTTTGGTGAGTATGTCGGTATAGGTGTCGATGTAAAAAAGGTTCTTGGCATCCCTAAATAGCAATTGCTGAATTTGGGTTTGTGCTTCTTTAAGTTGGCCAGAATCTGTATAAGCTAAAGCCAAACCGTATTGCGCGGCCTCTATCATCACGTAATTTTTGGTCTTGAGCATATTTGCAAAATATTTAACTGCTTCTTTGGGCTTTAATTCGTAGCGCGCTTTAATTCGACTTTTGACCAGTTGAAAAGCTAACGAAGCTGAACGTGGAAACCTGGGAAATTGCTGCGCACGTAATTTTGAATCTGCTACTCGACTTTCAGGTAATGGGTGAGTCATTAAAAATGCAGGCGGAGTCGACGTATAGCGAAAACGAGCACCGAGTTTGTCGAAAAACGCAGGTGCTGCATAGGGGTCAAACCCGGCAATGGCCAGGATTTTTATGCCAATACGGTCGGCTTCTTTTTCGTTGGCTCGGGTAAAGTTGATGTTCGATTGAGCTGCACCGGCCTGGGTTGCCATGATGGTCGCCATGCCAGCCTCGGGGCTGAGTACGGCCAATAAAATGCCGCCTAACATGCCTGCTAATGTTAAAGGTGAATTGAGTTTTTGATCTTCAAAACGGCGTGACAAATGGCGCTGGGTAACGTGCGAAATTTCATGGGTTAAAACCGAGGCCAATTCGCTTTCATTCTCGGTCATGCTAATAAGTCCGGTATTCACCGCAACATTGCCGCCAAAAAAGGCAAAAGCGTTGATGTTTTTGTCTTTGACTACAAAAAAATTGAAAGGGAAATGGATGTCGTCAGCGTAAGTAATGAGCTTATTGCCCAGCCCATTAACGTATTCGCTGATCAAAGGGTCGTAATCTACCGGCATTCGGGCCCGGGTTTGGCGCATCAATATGTCGCCAAGTATTTTTTCTTTTTCGTAACTGATGGTCGACAGCGCGTTAGAACCAATGTCTGGCAGTACATTATTGCTGGCGTAACTGGGGTTTTGAATCACGCCAAAAGTTAATAAAGCAATGGTTACAATCGTGTACAGCCGGTTCATCATCTAAAGTGTTACCTCATCTACCTGAGCTACCTTGCAATCCCGCCAACAATAAAGAGTCGGGATCTTGAGCGAGTAATTTTTCTTGCATGTCGTAATATTGTCGAATCGATACGCCGTCTACTTTGACGATATCGAACTCTTTTTTCAAAAAACCAAGCACTTGATTGACCGCTTTAAAGGCATATATGATCAGTGCCTTGTCGGCTTCGTCACCGCGCTGAAAATAAAAATCAATAAACTTGTGTAATTGATTAATGCGCAACAGGGTTTTCATATCGTATGGATCCCATACCCTAAATTCCATCAAACGGTTGTCTTTTACGTATTGATCGATTTCTTTGCTCTTGGCAAACGGGAATGCATGTAATTCAAACCCTCGGTCAGTAAATATTTGGTATAAAGCGAGACGGGGTTTGCCTTCACAATGGATCGTACCATCTTTGTCTATGTGGCCGCCCAAAAGTTCAACATTCCAATTGCGTTTATCTACAACTCTTTTTAACGCGGTGTCAAAACCATGGGTGAGTAAGCCCTCAGATTCACCGAGCGATTGCGATACCAAATGGTAAAATGGTGGTAGTTCACCCCAGTTGAGGGTCTTTTTTAAGAGATTGATGTGTTTCAACGTTGGGTTAGGGGGAAGATCATATTTTCCGCTTGCGCCGCTCATGGGGATGTCCTTGGTATTTGTGCACTAACTCTGTCTATAAGAATAACGCAATTTACACATAATGAGATTGTTTTAAACCGTTAAAATTCAGATAATGTGGCAAAGTTGATAAAAAAACCACGCCATGAAACCTAAACCTGATAATTTGTACTTTGACGCTACCGACTTGAAATGTCCATTATTATTTGTAAAAACCAAGCAATGGATCAAGCGCTTAGAGCCAAACGGCCGATTGCAATTAAAAGTCAATAATAGGGATGGAAACGAAAATATAAAGAAGTATCTCGACAAGTTAGGTTTGGCGTATACTGTCAGCGAATCGGTCACATCCCATTATGTATTTTGGATCACTGCAAAGGAACAATAATCGATGTATGAGTTTTTAAGTGCTTGGTATAAACGAAAATTTTCTGACCCTGAGTCGGTCACTTTATTTTTGTTGTTGGTGATAGGTTCACTGACCCTGTATTTTGTCGGCCATGTGATGGTCCCTGTGCTGGTTGCCATTGTTATTGCTTACTTGTTGGAATGGCCTGTGGCAAAGCTGACCAAAATGGGGGTGTCACGTACCGCAGCCACTGCGGTTGTGTTGTTAATATTTGTCAGTGTCTCCATCGCTGTGATGGTCGGATTAGTGCCGATATTTTGGCAGCAAAGTAGTAACCTGATTTCTGAGGCGCCGGCGATGCTAGAGCAGGGCAAAAATTACTTAAACCTATTACCTGAGAAATATCCCAAATTGGTCAGTACAGAGCAAATTCAACTGATTTTATCTACCGTCGATGGCGGTATTGTCGAATTTGGCCAAAAAGCCATATCTGTTTCTTTTTCGACAATACGTGATTTAGTGGCCCTATTGATTTATTTGATTTTGGTGCCTTTGATGATTTTCTTCATGCTCAAAGACAAAACCGTGCTAGTAGAGAGCTTCAAGTCGTTGTTGCCAAGCACTAGGCGCTTAATTACGCAGGTGTCTAACGAAATGGACATTCAAATCATGAATTATATTCGCGGTAAGTTAATTGAGCTTGTTGTTGTCGGTTTTGCCACTTATATAGTACTGGCCATTTTTGATATGCGTTATGCCGCATTATTTGGTTTGTTGGTGGGTCTGTCTGTGCTGGTGCCATTCATCGGCGCTGCCGTGGTGACTATTCCTGTGATATTTGTGGGGCTGGCACAATGGGGCGTCACGCCAGAGTTTTGGTATGCAATGATAGCCTATGGCATTGTGCAGGCGCTTGATGGCAATTTACTGGTGCCGTTGTTGTTTTCTGAAGCGGTTGACTTGAATCCTGTTTATATCATTATTGCGGTGCTGTTCTTTGGCGGCGTTTGGGGATTTTGGGGGGTGTTTTTTGCCATTCCATTGGCTGCGTTGGTTAAAGCTGTATTAGGTGCTTGGTCTACCCAGCAAGAGGCTGATGCGGCTGACGCCGCATAATAGGCGTTAACCTGCCTGCGAATTCAAATAATCTAATACCTGCGTGTGATGTTCTTTGGTTTTAAACTTGTTGAACACATGCGCAACCGTACCATCTTGATTTATCAAAAAACTCTGGCGGTGAATACCGTCATAGATTTTGCCCATGAATTTTTTCTCGCCCCATACACCAAAACCATCGGCTACCGCGTGGTCTTCATCTGACACCAAAGTGAAGTTTAATTCTTTTTTCAACACAAAGTTAGCCAGCTTTTTCACCGGATCAGGGCTGATGCCAATCACTTTAACATTTAATGCCTTCAATTCACTTTCGCTGTCACGCAAGCCTTCGGCCTGAATAATACAACCCGGAGTCATCGCTTTGGGATAAAAGTAAACCAACACTTGGCCTTCTTTTAAATAGTCTGTCAGTGCTACCGCTTCGCCTGTTTGGTCGTTGAGGGTAAATGCTGGGGCTTTATCGCCTGCTGTAAGAGTATTCACAGAGTTTATGTCCTGTTCGCTTATTTAAATTATTTGATAATTAGATGATCTGGTGAATTGTCACTTGCTGGTTTAGCTCATCACATAAGGCATTGAGTTTGCCGGTGAATTGGTCTACATCGACGCTTTGCGACAGCCTCACGGTTAAACAGGTGGCGTGTTTGGTCATGTCGTCATCTTCGTCGTGAAAGGCATCGGCTTTAAGTGAGGCAATACCCACACCTTGCTCGGTTAAAAACTCGGTCACTGTATTTAATGTGCCGGGGATATCAGGGCCTACATACTCGACACCAAAGATTAATTCGTCAGTTTGGTCTATATGACGGGTGGTGCGTTTCATCATGGTCAACAGGCCCAATTCATGGCTGGTTGATGGCAAGCTGTTTTCGACTTTTGAGATAGCAACCCGGTCACCACTCAACAGCATAATAAAGGTAAATTCTTTGCCGAATATCGCCATACGGCTATCGAGAATATTGCAGCTGCAATCGTTCACCAATCGGGTTAAATCGCTGACGATGCCCGTGCGATCGGTGCCAATTGCTGTTACTACCAAATACTGAGTTTGCTGCATAATGACGTCTTTATGTTCGTTTTTAAAAAATCGGGGTGCAGAGTCTATCACAATGACGCCTCAGCACAAATTATCACTGATTATGGCGGCAATTAAACCAATCATTAAAGTCACTTTGTTAAACTGCGCGTGGCTAATATTACCTTTTGAGCGGTTTGATACCAATCCTGACATTTCTGGGGTATTATAGCGCCCTTGCAGCTATAGCAACCCTTTTATAAGCACGTTTAAGAGACCCAAACATCATGTTCAAAGGCAGTATTGTCGCATTGGTAACACCGATGACAGACGATGGTTCAATAGATTTTTCAGCCCTTGCCAAACTGATTGATTATCATGTCGATAGTGGCACCCATGGCCTAGTTGCTATGGGCACTACGGCTGAATCGGCCACGTTGTCGTTTGAAGAACATCTGCAAGTCATCCGGTTTGTTTGCGAAAAAGTGGCCAAACGAATGCCTGTGCTTGCAGGTAATGGCACTAATAATACTTTAGAGTCTGTTAAGCGCACCAAAATCCTTGATACGTTAGATATTGATGGATTTTTAACGGTTGTGCCTTATTACAATAATCCGTCACAAAGAGGCATGATTGCCCATTTCAGTGCAGTTGCCAGTGCAACTGACAAACCTGTGATGTTATATAATGTGCCGGGCCGTACGGTTGCCGATTTATTGCCTGAAGCCGTGGCCGAGTTGGCCAAAATAACCAATATCATCGGTATTAAAGAAGCAACCGGGCAAATAGAACGTTTAGAACAACTCAAACAAGCCTGTGGCCAAGACTTTATTTGTCTTAGCGGCGATGATGTTAGCGCTTTTGAGTTTTTACGAAATGGCGGTGACGGAGTGATTTCTGTTACCGCCAATGTGGCGGCAAAAACGATGGTACAGCTGTGCCATTGTGCACTGGATGGTGATTTTGCCGAGGCTAAAATAATCAATGACAAATTGGATTTATTGCATCAACGTTTGTTTATTGAACCTAATCCGGTTCCAACAAAGTGGGTTTTACAGCAATTGGGGTTGATTTCGACTGCAAATGTGCGATTACCTTTACTTTGTCTTGAACCAATTCATAATAATGCCGTCAAAGAGGCAATGAAAGTCGCCGGACTTATCAGCTAAATAAAGCTAATGAAGCTAATCTAGGAGTTTTTTGTGCAGTTTTGGTTAAGAAGTGCCCTTGTAATCGCAATGACTGGGGTTGTTGCAGGATGTGTTAGTCCTGAGGACAGAGTGATTAATGAAGATCACCAATATGTTAATGCCGTTGAGCGTGGTGAAGTCCGTTTGCCCGAAGGGGCCATCAGGCCCACTGGAGATGATGCTTTTAAGTTACCTCAAGAGCGACCGTCGGGAGATATTGGTGAAGCACTCAATATTCAATCGCCTTTGCAATTGTTGGCTTTGGCCAGCGGTAGTCGTTTGGATGATAAAAACAAAGTATCAAAAATTTGGTTTGATAAAACCGCTGTGATTGAAGACTTGCCCAAGTTTACTTTCGATGCGCTGCAAAGTTATCTCAAAAGTAACAAGGTAGTTGATTCGAACATCGACGAGCAAAAAAAATCGGTTCAAACAGGTTGGATCACGGATGTACGCGAGGGCAGTTTCTGGTCTTGGGGCGATGATTCAAGCTCAACCAGTTACAAATTTTTGACCGCTCAGCAAGACAGAGCCAATGGTTTTGTCACCATAGTGAATGTTAAATTGACCGGACATCAGCGTAACGGTAAAGACGTACCTTTGTCTACTATGACTAAAAATGAGGTTAATCGCGCCGAAACAACGTTTTTAAATGATTATATCTATCATTATCAGTTGGTTCAGGAAGTACTGATGAAAAAAGCCAGTATTGCGCGTAAGTCAGATTTCACCTTAACTGTTGGTGCTAACGAACAGGGTCAACAGGTATTCCATTCAGCTAAGGCTATTGATACCGTTTGGGTTCATTTTAGAACGTTGGTCGAAAGCTTGGGTTTCACGGTTGATGATTTTGACCGTAGTGGTAAAAAATTATTTGTCACTTACGTAGAGCAAGAACAAGGTTTCTGGGATTCAATTTGGGGTGACGATGTGGTGCAATTGTCGTTACCGCCAGCGCAATATGTGCTTAAAGTGACTACAAAAGATAAGCAAAGTGCCGTGACGTTTTATGATGAAAACGAGCAACCATTGTCTGGTGCTCAAATTCAGTCGATGGAAGCTGCGTTTATTACTGCTGCTAAAAAGTTAGGCCTAGAGTTATAAAGTTAACTAAAATCTTGTTGAAAGGTTTCGTCGCACCAGCGGCGAAACCTAGCTACACCGCATAAAATCCAGCAAATCCTCGTATACAAACTGATACAATCTTTCTACATAAATCCACTGCACATTGTTGTTAAATTCGTGTGTAATTTGGCCACTGAAAAAAGTATTCTGTGAGCCCAATGCAAAGTGTATTTTTAAGAATTTATTTAGGTATGGTTGTTGCCATGGTCGCCGCTGCATTAATTGCAGCTGTGGCGCTTTACTATACCAATGAATATCGCATCACTGCGCATATTACCCAGTATTACAGTGGTACCTTCCGTTTGATAGGTGAGGGCATTTCGCGCCACGAAGGCGCCAAACGTGATCAGTGGCTGTCGGCCATTGAAAAACTCAGTGGTTTGTATTTTGAGCACCAAACACCAGAGCAATCTGGGCTTGCTAGCAGTCAGTTGAAGCAATTGGCTGATGAGGGATTCAAAATCAAAATGGACCACTCACTAACCAAAGGTCAGGCGTATATCCAACTGCCCAACTCCGATGACATTCTTACCGTGAAATTAGATGATTTTGGCAGCTCGTTGGTGCGGGTTTCAGCCTTTTTAATCCTTAACGAACTCGGCCGCCATCAAAGCTCAGATAGGGTCGCAGCGCTCAATGATGTTCGCACCATTTTTGAATATCCAATCAAACTGCGAGCACTCGACAGACTGCAATTGTCGGCATCTAACCACCGACTGGTCAAAAACGGCATCATCGCAGTGGTGCTTAAAGACACCACGGCCAGTACGCCATCACTAACGGCTTATGCCCCACTGGGTAATTCACCCTACGTGCTTGAGTTGGGGTCAATACCCTTGTTTAATTGGTTTCCATTTGGCCTGATTGTGGCGATGGTCATTCTATCGTTGTTATTTATGGCCACAGCAACTTATTTGTTTGTTCATCCGATTGAAAAGCGCTTGAAGGTGATTGACGACCAAATTGAACAAATTGGCCAAGATCAAGATATCTCTATTGAATCAACCCGTGGTAAAGATGCCATCGGTCGTCTTGATGATACCGTCAGCGAAATGGCCCACCGTATTCATCGTTTAATTGACGGACAGACAGATATGGTGAGGGCCATTTCACACGAATTGCGCACACCCATTACCCGTATTCGTTTTCGTCTGTCTAACATTGAAGAGTCTAATGTGCCCGAGTTGCTCGAAGACACGCAAGGCGTTGAACGTGACTTGGTTGAACTGGAAAAACTCATCGACGAAGTGTTGACCTTTTCTAAACTCAAACGTGAAAAACCACTGATCGCTGTAGAGCCTATTAGACTTGAAACTTTTTTCAGTGATATTGAACATGCTATCAGCCCACTTGCCGACAAAGTTGACGTTAAATTCGACCGTATGGAACACACGCAATTTCATGGTGACAGACGTTTTTTGCACCGCGCCATTGAAAACTTGATATTAAATGCCGTCAAATATGCCAGTTCAAAAGTTGAGGTGCGCTACGTGACCACCGATAAATATCAGCATATTTATGTCAGTGATGATGGTCCCGGTGTGCCGATGGCCGACCGAAAATCAATATTCGAACCCTTTAAGCGCTTGGATGCCAGCCGTTGTAGAACATCTGGTGGTTACGGTTTAGGGCTTGCCATAGTAAGGCAAATTGCGATGTGGCATCAGGGTAGTGCACAGGTTAGGGAAAGCGAGTGGGGCGGTGCCGATATGGTATTCTCTTGGCCACTACAGCTTAACCAGGAATGAGCGTGGGACTATTGACATGGTTTTAAA
>CALKGI010000252.1 GCA_938085045.1 uncultured Alteromonadaceae bacterium | reverse complement strand
CAGAAGTTCAGCGATTATATGCGTGAACATGTGTTGCGACCACTGGGCATGAAAAGCAGCGATTATCAAATGACCCCCGCCATTTTGGCCCACTCAGCAGTGGCCTATGATGGTTGGTCTGAAGTGACACCCAGTCCACTTTTCACTGCCAAAGCAGCTGCTGGATTACACACCACCATTGATGATTTCAGCCAGTTTGCGCTCGCCAACCTAAGCGGTTCAAAACAGCAAAAACCAGGTCGAGGTATACTTAAAACCAAGACTATCAAGCAAATGTTTACGCCAGTACCGGCGTCAAAAGGCAAATGGGGATTGGGTTATCATGTTAAACAGTTCAATGATCTAACCTACGTTGGTCACGGCGGCGCGAATAGGGGCTGGCATGCGACATTTAATGTCGTACCTGCCACCAATGAAGGCATTGTTGTTACAACCAATGGCTCAAATGGTTATAGCGTTCATCAAAATATCACCTGTCTGTGGTGGCAATGGACAACGGGTATCAAGGCTGAAGATAACTGTGTCAGCAAAAAATCCATCGCATTGACACTGAATAAAACCATTAAACGTGACAACGTAGAAGCCGCCATAAAACAGTATTATCAACTGAAAAAAGACCACTTTGATGAGTACAAATTTAACCAAAGTGTACTAAACACATTGGGTTACAGATTGATCCACAACAGTAAACTCGATGCCGCCATTAAGATTTTTGCACTCAATGTCGCAGAATATCCAGATAATGCCAATCCATATGACAGCCTAGGCGAAGCTTATATGATGCAAGGGAATAAGACGTTGGCGCTTAAAAACTATCAGCAGGTATTGAAGATCGCCCCTCAAAATGACAATGCTAAGAAAATGTTAGAAAAATTGTCCAAAATGAAGTAGAAAAATCGAAGATAAAGGTCAGGTCGCTTAAATGGACTCCCTCGTGTGGCCATTGCCTCTAGGTGCCTGTCCGAGCATGGAAGCTCGACTGAGGAAATCCTTATTTGACCATTTATTACGTTTTATCGACATAAAGGTACTGTTCCTCACGAATCTCTGAAAACGTTTAAATGCCAAGGGGATATTTTTGGGGGAGTTGCATAGTCTGACCAACATTGGTTTAAGCTTGTCAGCATGGCTGGCAGTATAACAGAGTAAAGCAGGGGCAAAAAGATGCTGGCTAGGCTGTCAAGAGAGATGGTGGTTGCTGATTGCTGGTAGTGGTTACCTCATTTAATGCATCTGGTATTTCAGCCAACTTCATAGCTTGAGAACCAATACAGTTTTTGAATAAATTCACCAAGTCAACACATTCGCTTGGTACATGAACAAAATGTACACTTTCTTCTAGCACTATAACTTGTTTTATGTAATCAAAGATAAGGCAGCACACATGGTGAATTTCATTAATATCTCCTTTTTCACCCGGCGCTCCAAAGCTTAAAGTCAACCGTTCTAACAGCCCTGTAAACGGCGGTATTAATTGTTGCATTTCAGCCAATTTAAGCCGGAACCGGCAACAGTGCAAGATGGTGACGAACCTTTGAGATATTTGACATTGGGTGAGGTTGACGGCTTGCGGCATTTGTATTCATTGCGTTCGTGGTGTGCTTGAGAATGCTTATGAGCAATTGTTGCTATGACAGGAGTTGTAACAGAAAAATAAGGGGCTGTTGCCCCTTGCTTGCGGCCTAAAGGTCAAAAGGTCAAAAGGTCAAAAGGTCAAAAGCTTCACTTTTTTATGCTCCTGCAAAAAAGAAATACAATCCATCCATGGACTTAACACGGAGGTTCACAGAGGAAAAGCAAAAAAACATGAAGAAACAACCAGAGCAAAAAATACGATAGACCAATCCTATAACTCATACGTCTTTTTATCTTTTTGCACTTTTTTGTTTTTCGCTTTCAATCTTTCTCCGTGAACCTCCGAGTCTCCGTGTGAAGCTCTTATTTTTAAGGGTCGCAGCAATCAGACCCGCTCAAACACCGTAGCAATACCCTGACCTAAACCAATACACATGGTTGCCAGGCCAAATTGCGCATCTTTGGCTTCCATCAAGTTAATCAACGTGGTTGAGATTCGAGTACCCGAGCAACCCAACGGGTGACCCAATGCAATCGCACCACCGTTGAGGTTCACTTTGTCGTCTACCACATCAATCAAACCTAAGTCTTTAACAACCGGCAATGACTGCGCCGCAAATGCTTCGTTGAGTTCAATCACGCCCATGTCGCCAATCGACAATCCTGCCGCTTTCAATGCCTTTTTAGACGCTGGAACTGGCCCATAACCCATGATAGACGGATCACAACCAGCGATGCCCATAGACTTCACTCTGGCTCGAATGGTCAGGCCAAGTGCTTTGGCTTTTTCTTCTTCCATCACCAACATTGCCGATGCACCATCAGCAAGGGCTGAAGAAGTACCTGCGGTTACCGTGCCGTTGGCCGGATCGAATACCGGACGTAGCGCAGCCAAACCTTCAACCGTGGTTTCAGGGCGAATCACTTCGTCAACACTGATTGAACGTAAAATGCCGTCAACGTCATGACCTTGTGTGGCCATAATTTCGTTAGCAAAGCGCCCTTCTAATGTCGCTTGATGCGCCAAACGGTGAGAACGTGCGCCAAACTCATCTTGTGCTTGGCGACTAATGCCGTGTATTTTGGCTAGCATTTCGGCCGTTAAACCCATCATGCCAGCAGCTTTTGCCACCGACTTTGACATGCCCGGATGAAAATCAACACCATGGCTCATTGGTACGTGGCCCATGTGCTCAACACCACCAACTAAGTAACAATCTCCCATACCGGTTTGAATGCCTTTGGTTGCATCGTGCAAAGCTTGCATTGACGAGCCACACAAACGGTTAACAGTTACAGCCGGCACACTGTGCGGCAAACCACCCAATAATGCAGCGTTACGAGCAACATTAAAACCTTGTTCGAGGGTTTGCTGAACACAACCCCAAATCACATCGTCAATGTCAGCAGGGTCTAGTGCAGGATTTCGTTTTAACAACGATGCCATTAAATGCCCTGACAATTCCTCGGCGCGAACATGACGGAAAATGCCCGCTTTTGAGCGGCCCATAGGGGTTCGGATACAATCTACAATTACAGCGTTTTTCATTGTCTAATCTCCCTCAATTCATACCTGGTAAAACGAACCGCCAGCGGCAGCCATTTCACGAGTTTTATCGGTTACCTGATACATTTCACCCAAATGCGCGAACTTGTCGGCCATTTCAACGAAATTAGCCACGCCCATGGTATCAACATAACGCAATACACCGCCTCTGAACGGTGGGAAACCCAAACCGTAAATCAAGCCCATGTCGGCCTCGGCAGCTGAGCCAATAATGCCTTCTTCTAAGCAACGAATGGTTTCGTTGATCATCGGCACCATACAACGAGCAATGATTTCATCAGCTGTAAAGTCTTGCTTATCGGCGCTGATGGCTGCCAACATTTCAATCGCTTTAGGGTCGATGTCTTGCTTTGGTTTGCCTTTCTTGTCGACGCTGTGGCTGTAGAAACCGCTGCCATTCTTCTGGCCATATCGGTCATTTTTATAGAATAATGCAATCGGATCATTTTCGATTTTTGCCATGCGGGTTGGGTAACCTTCCGACATAACATCCACACAGTGATAACAGGTATCAATACCCACCACATCAATCAAATGGGCAGGACCCATCGGCCAACCAAACTGTTTGGTCATGATTTTATCTACCGCAATAAAATCAGCGCCATCAGCCACTAACATGCTAAAGCCAGCTAAGTACGGGAACAAAACACGATTAACGAAAAACCCTGGACAATCGCCGACAACAATTGGAGATTTGCCCATTTTCGCCGCATAAGCCACAACGGCTGCAATGGTTTCATCAGAGGTTTTTTCGCCGCGAATGACTTCAACCAAAGGCATGAGATGCACAGGATTGAAAAAGTGCATTCCACAGAAACGTTCTGGTTTGTCGAGGCTTTTGGCCAGTGAATCAATAGAAATGGTTGAGGTGTTAGACGTTAAAATGGTGTCGTCGCTAACATTCTGCTCAGTTTCTTTGAGCACGATATCTTTAACTTTAGCGTTTTCGATAACAGCTTCGACGACGATGTCGACATCTTTAACTGAATCGTAGCTCAGTGAAGGAGTAATGCTGTTCAGAACACTCGCCATTTTTGGACCATCAATGCGACCGCGAGACAATTGCTTGTTCAACAGCTTTGACACTTCATTCAAACCCAATGCCAAGGTATTATCATTGATGACTTTCATCACGATAGGTATGCCTTTTGAGGCTGATTGGTAAGCGATGCCACCACCCATAATGCCCGCACCAATTACCGCCGCTTTGTTCACGGCTTTGGTCGACATTTTGGCGGCTTTTTTGGCCTTGCCTTTAATCACCTGATCGCTTAAGAAAATGCCAATAAGCGCAGTGGCCGCATCGGTTTTAGCCAACTTACAAAAGTGTTGATTTTCAAGTGCAACAGCCTCAGTTCGGCTCATTGTCGCTTGCTTTTGCATGGTTTTAACGGCCAATACCGGGGCTGGGTAATGCTTGCCCGCTTTGGCAGCAATCATGCCCATGGCAACGTTAAAGCTCATTGCCTGCTCAGTGGCATTCAATTTAATGGGATCTAATTTTAACTGACGTTTGGTTTTATAATCGAGCAAGCCCGCAGCGGCATCTTTTACCATCGCAATGGCGGCCATGCGCAGTTTGTCGGGCGCGACTACTGCATCAATAGCACCTTGTTTAAGTGCATCAGCTGCTTTGTGATCTTTACCTGTGCTTATCCACTCCATTGCATTGTCGGCGCCAATCACTCTTGGCAATCGTACGGTACCGCCAAAGCCGGGGATCAAACCCAATTTTGTTTCAGGCAAACCAATGCGAGCAGTGGTGTCAGCTACTCGGTAGTCTGCTGTTAATGTCCATTCGCAACCACCGCCAACGGCGTAACCGTTAATAGCCGCCACTGTTGGTACTGGCAAATCTTCAGCGCAATCGAACACATCAGAGGCTTGTTTAATCCAACCAACTAATTGTTCTTCAGGTGCTTTAAATACTTCTAGAAATTCGGTGATGTCGGCACCGACAATGAAAGCACCTTTACCTGACGTATAAATCAGACCTTTAAGGTTTTCATCTTTATGGAGAATGTTCAGCGCCGCTTGACAATCTTGTAGCGTCTGTTGGTCAAATTTATTCACCGACCCTTTGGCATCAAACTTAAATTCGACAATGCCATCTTCAATGTAGTCGACTTGAATACTGTTACTTTGGTATATCATTGTGATTATCTCCCCCTTGGAGTTCTATCAGCCAATATCAATGGTCTTACCAGTGTGTCCGGGTTAACAGAAAAATACAACAAAAAGTTTTAACATCGCTTTGCAATTGTGCCATTACTTGCGTTACATGCCAGCAATTTTAGATAAAAAATTGGTTATTCATCATTTTCTCATGGCTTTTAGGTCAATGTTTGATATCGTGGGTAGGCCTTTAAATTAACCCAGAAACAAAGTCGCCCATGCACTGGCTTAGACCCGGATTTATCACCTTTATCAGCATTATTTTATTGACCTCGTTTACCCTTGAGGCAGCACCTGCCAATACGTCAAAGAACACAGTTAACGCTGAGCTTGAAAATCAACGAAAACTGTTTGTAAAAGCCGAATATGCGGCCGGATTATCTAAATCTCGCGACTATGAACCCCTGTACAAAAAACTCGATGGTTACCCCCTACAACCTTATATTGAACTGCTGTATTTAAAGAAACACACTTGGCTAAAAAACAAAGACCAAATTCGCAACTTTCTTGCCCAATATAAAGAAACACCAATGGAGTGGCCACTGCGCAAAAAGTGGTTGCGTTATTTGGCCAAGAAGAACAAACAACAATGGTTTATCGAAGATTACCAACCCAGCAGCGATGTTGCCCTGCACTGCTATCATTTGCGTTTTCAGCTGGCCGCCGGTGCCAATGAGGCAGATATTTTCAATCAAGTTGACAAATTATGGGTGTTTGAAAAGTCGCAACCCAAGGCGTGTGACCCATTATTTAAAAAATGGCAAAAAGCCGGTAGACGCACCGACGACAAAGTTTGGCAACGTTTGGTTTTAGCCGCTTCTAAAGGCGACCATACGCTCATCCCATATTTAAAAAGAATCTCACCAGCGAATGAAAAGTATTTAGCCGACTTATGGTATAAAACTCGCCGTGCGCCCCGTGCCGTTGCTCGCTTAAAATCTTTTCCTAACCGTAACCCAAAAGAAAAAGAAATTTTGCTTTATGGCATTAAACGCCTCGCTTGGCGCGACAAACCATTGGCGTTAAAAAGCTGGGAAAAAATTCAGCAAAAATTTGACTTTACCGACCAAGAAAAAGCCGAGGTCACCAAAGTTTTCGCCGTACGTTTGGCTCAAATCGGCCATCAAGATGCATCGAAATGGCTTGAAAAAATACCCAATAAAGAATTAACCAGTGACTTAGTACAGTGGCGCATTACCGACAATTTACGCCAAGGCAATTGGGATGATTCACTGTCGGTATTACAATCGTTGCCAGACAGCTTGGCCGACAAAGAGATTTGGTCATACTGGTTAGCCCGTAGCTTAGAACAAACTGGGGCGGTAAATGATGCCAATAAGTTTTATAAAAAAGTAGCGATAGAACGGCATTATTACGGTTTTATGGCAGCAACCATCATTGGCCAACAACCCAACCTTGCCAACGTGCCATTACAGTTTAAAGATGTAGAAATTCAAGCAATAGCCAACAACCGGGCAGCCCAAAGGGCACTAGAGTTTCGTCATTTCAACCGCTATGCCGAGGCTCGCCGCGAATGGAATTACTTTAACCGCAAACTCAACTTGCGCGAAAGACTCGCCGCTGCCAAATGGGCCAATAAAAACGGTTGGTTTGACCGAGCTATTTTCGCGCTCGCCAAACAAAAATACTGGGATGACGTTGATTTACGCTTTCCGTTAGCGTTTAAAAAAACCATGTCTTATCATGCCAATCGCAACAAACTCGAACCGTCATTAGCCTTTGCTATTGCTCGGCGCGAAAGCTCGTTTATGCCAGACGCCTACTCGTCGGCAGGTGCTTTGGGGTTAATGCAAATGTTACCTAGCACCGCCCGTTTTATTGCCAAAAAGAAAGTCAAACGCAACAAGTTATTCACCGCCAATACCAACGTACAATATGGCACCGACTACCTAAGCTACTTGCTAAAAACTGTCGATGGCAACGAAGTGATTGCCGCAGCGGCCTACAATGCAGGCATTACCCGAGTCAAAAGGTGGCTCAAAACAGAACAACCGTTGCCAGCCGATATCTGGATTGAAACCATCCCTTATAAAGAGACTCGAGAATACGTCAAAAGTGTGATGGCTTATCGTCAGATATATTCTAACTTGCTGGGCAATCAAGAAAACAAATTCAAACATTTGGCCACCATGCAAATAGGCCTTTAGTGCAAACCTTTAATAACAACGAAATTTCAATCAACACAAGTCTTCAAGGAGTTCATCAGTGGATAAATTAATGTCAGATTATCAGCAGCATATCGAAGAAAATCAGGCTCGAGTGGCCAAGCTGCTTGAGCGTGAGAACCTCGATGCTTTGGTGATCCACTCCGGTCAGGCCAAACGTCAATTCCTCGATGATTGTAACTACCCGTTCAAATGTAACCCGCTGTTTAAAGCTTGGTTGCCGGTAACCGATAACCCAAACTGCTGGTTAATAGTAAACGGCAAAGATAAACCTACACTGATTTTTTATCGCCCCAAAGACTTTTGGCACAAAGTGCCCGACGAACCTGAAGATTTTTGGGTCGAACAATTTGATGTACAACTACTAGAACAGCCCAATCAGGTTGAAGCTTTGTTACCCTACGACAAACAAAATGTCGCTTATTTGGGTGAGCAGCTTGAAGTGGCCAAAGCATTGGGATTTGAGCACATCAACCCCGAACCAGTACTAAACTTTTTGCATTTCTATCGTGCTTACAAAACCGATTACGAACATTTTTGCTTGCGCGAAGCCAACCGCTTGGCCGTGCTTGGTCATCAGGCAGCCAAAGACGCATTTTATGCAGGGGCAACCGAATTTGAAATTCAACAAGCCTACCTTAGTGCCTGTGGTCATTTAGAAAATGACGTACCTTATGGCAATATTGTCGCGCTTAACAAAAACGCCGCTATTTTGCATTACACCCACATTGACCGCCAAAACATGGAAGAGGTTGACCGCCATTCATTCTTGATTGACGCCGGTGCCAGCTACAACGGATATGCCGCCGATATCACCCGCACCTATGCATACCGCGACGACGAATTTGGTCAATTAATCAATGCAGTTCAAGCCATGCAAGGGCGTATGGTAGAGGGCTTAAAACCGGGCTTTAATTACGGCCAATTGCACGTGCAATGCCATAAAGAACTGGCGCAAATATTGTCAGATTTTAAATTAGTGAGTCTCAATGCTGATGAAATCATCGAGCAAGGCATTGTTAACACTTTCTTCCCCCACGGGCTGGGTCATCACCTTGGTTTGCAGGTTCACGACATGGGCGGATTTATGGCAGATGAACGCGGCACGCACGTTAGCCCACCTGAAGGGCACGAATTTTTACGCTGCACCCGTGATATTGAACCAAACATGGTGTTTACCATCGAACCGGGGTTGTACTTTATCGACAGCCTATTAAAAGACTTGGCTGATTCACCTCAGGGTGTATATATTAACTGGGATAAAGTCGACAGTTTTCGCAAATATGGTGGCATTCGCATCGAAGATAACATCATTGTGCACCGTGAGCGCAATGAGAATATGACTCGTGATTTAGGGTTGGAATAACGATCAATGCTTTTTCGGCAGTGTGGTTTTCAATCCATCAATATGTTCACTTAAATCAGGTTTAATCGGTTTGCGCATGGGATCAAGAACAAAATTGATTCCTTCGCGCCTAGCCAATTTTGACGCTGGTACAAAATCACTGTCACCAGCCACTAGAATGATTTTTTCAACAAACTGTTTGTTATTCGCTCAACAAAAAGCATTATTGGTACTTGCATATATAAATCATTGAAAAACAACCTGTATCGCATTTTTATAAAAAATGCGATATTTTAATTATTTGAGCAACCCACCAACCGTAGCTTTATAAGTCTGCCCAATAGGTATCTGATTGGCTTGTATGCTAATGCTGCTTTTGGTTAGAGCATCAATTTTGTCAACCGCCACCAGATACGATTTATGCACTCGCATAAACTGCCCTTGGGGTAAGTCTTGTTCAAATGCTGATATTTTTTGGTGGGTAATAAGCTTTCCTTCTTTAAGTTTTACCACGCAATAATTACCACAAGCTTCAATAAATAAAATATCCGCCAAAGCGATTTGGTGGTGTTTTTTATCTCCCTTAATAAAAATCTTTTGATTTTGGATTTGATGATCAGGCGCAACCACTTCGGCTTTCGTCACTTCGCCAGCCTCTGCGCTACTAACAGCCTTATTCACCGCCTTAATAAACCGTTCAAAACTAAAAGGTTTTAGCAGGTAATCACAAACATTCAGCTCATAACCTTCAATCGCATATTCTTCATAGGCTGTGGTCACAATCACTTTGGGCGGATTATTCAACGCCCTTAACAAATCAAAGCCCTTGAGCTTAGGCATGTTAATGTCGAGAAAAATCAAATCAACTGAATTGGCACTGATAAACGCCATGGCCTCAAGCGCGTTATAACTGTGGTTAACCAGTGTTAAATGAGGCAAGGCATTGGCGTAATCTTCGATGATGCGATGGGCAATAGGCTCATCATCGACAATCATGTATGTGCTCATAAGCAATCCAACTTTATTGTTAGAGTAACAGCATAACAGTTACCTTCATTTTTCACCTTAAGCTGATGATGCTCAGGATAAATCAAGCTTAACCGCCGCTTTAAATTTTCAAGCCCAATACCCGGCTCATTAGACATCTCTTCAGGGTCGTAATTGTTTTCAATGGTGAATACCAACTGTTGCTCAGTAATGGTTAAATTCATCCTGACATAAGCCCCTTCCACCATTTTTTCGACACCATGTTTATAAGCATTCTCGAGCAGGATGATCAGCAATAATGGGGTTATACGATAATCATTTTTATCAATAGAACAGACAAACTCGACATCAACAGTTTGGTGAAAACGGATTTGTTGCAACTCAATGAAATTGTTTAAATACGCCACTTCATCACTGACATTAACACGTTCTTTTTCACCTTGATAAATGGTGTAGCGCATCATGTCTGACAGTTTGAGAATAAGTGCAGGCGTATCATCAGATTTTTCTCGCGCCAAACCATACAAATTATTGAGTGTATTGAAAAAAAAGTGCGGGTTCACTTGAGATTTCAGGTGCATCAATTCGGCTTCGGCGCGCTCATTTTGCAACTGTTTTACCAGTTTCCACTGACCCAAAAGCCAACTCCCCAGCAAGTGTGCAAGCAGCAGCCAAAACACAATCCTTAACTGATAGCGCGGCCCAAAAGGATCGCTTGGGTCCATTGTCGCACTAGCAATAAAAACCCCCGCTAAAGCCGCGCCGTATATAAAATAAATTTTTTGGTCTTGTAAGTCGAAATTGCGAATTCTAACTTTGAGTTTATCTTGCGCAAAATTAACGATATGGAACAAACCCAGCGCATAAGCGAGAGTAGCCGCCATGTTATAGACGATTCGAATGTGAAAAGAGGACAAAAGAATCAATATTAAATTCAGTACGATAACAGCAGAAATGGGGTTTTGATGCTTCTTAAACCAAGCCAATACCGGGCGACCTTCAATAACGTTGGCCGCCAACATCGTAATAAATAGAACGTACGACAACAGTAAAAACGCATTAACAATCATCAAATAATCCAAAACCAAATTAAACACAACCCCATAAATTGGGCAACGTAGGGGCAAGCCCCCGTGCTTGCCCGCCCTCGACACTTCACCAACAAGTTCATTTGTACACCCAAATATACGGCCGCTCAAGCACTTACATTATAAATATGACCAACCCGATGATAATCGACATCAACACGCGATTTTTATCCATCAACCAATACGCCCCATAAAACCACCTGTTTGAACACCCCAATCCGCTGTTTGTCACATAAAAATGAAACCTCTGGAGCGAATCAGTTTTTCTCCGTATAACCGTCACAAAGCCAATAAGACAGACCATTTATAACGGAGCAGCGCCATGAACGAACTTGTCATACACCAACTAGAAAAAACCTACGGCAATGGTGTTAAAGCCCTGAACAACGTTAGCCTGACACTCAATAACGGCATGTTCGGATTACTCGGACCCAACGGCGCTGGCAAATCCAGCCTAATGAGAACGTTGGCAACACTGCAAACCGTTGATAGTGGCCAGATACTTTTCAATGGCGTAAACAGCCAAAAAGACCCCGCCGTCATTCGCCGCTCGTTGGGTTACTTGCCTCAGGAATTTGGCGTATATCCCAAAACATCAGCTGTTCAGCTGCTTGATTATTTGGCCATATTAAAAGGCGTTGAAGACAAAAAAGCACGCACAGAGCAAATCGACAAACTACTCAAACTCACCAACCTATATCAGCATCGCAATAAAGCGGTCGCCGACTATTCTGGCGGTATGCGCCAGCGTTTTGGCATTGCTCAAGCCTTGTTGGGCGAGCCAAAAATACTCATCATAGACGAACCCACAGCCGGCTTAGACCCACTAGAACGCAACAGTTTTCATAACCTGCTATGCGACATTAGCGAGTTTATGATTGTCATGCTGTCTACCCATATTGTCGAAGACATCAACAACCTCTGCCCCAAAATGGCTGTATTACAAGACGGTCAAATACGCTTTGAAGGTAGCCCGAAAACCCTAATCGCCACACTTAACAACAAACTGTGGAGCAAAACCGTCAATAAAGCCGAACTTGCAGATATAAAACAAAATCATGATGTGCTGTCGACTCGCTTGATGACTGGCCAATATCAAATTCGAGTGGTGTCCAATGTTCAGCCCGAATCGGGTTTTAGTGCGATAGAAGCCGACCTTGAAGACGCTTATTTTCATATTCTAAGTGAGGGTTAAGTCATGCTCAGATCATTAGTTCAATTTGAGTGGCGCTATCAAGTCAAACAAGTGTCATTTATCGTATTGACCATCGCATTTTTTGGCTATGGCGCAGTGGTAACAGCCGACGAACTGGGTGTTGGTATGGCATTGCTCAACCACAACGCCCCATATAAACTCAACTTTTTCATCGCCTTATCTACGGTGCTCGGGGTGTTGGCTACTATGTTGTTCTGCGTTCAGTCGGTGCTTCGAGACAAAGAATATCAAATGGATGGCATCACCAGCACTTTGGCGGCAAGGCAACAATTTATCAGTCGCTTTATCGTTGTTTTTGTCGCTGTATTAGCCCTATTGTCAGTCTTATTGCTTGGCTTATATCTGGGTTTGTTTGCACCAGATTTAGACAACACAAAAATTGCCAACTCACACATCAGCCACTACCTGTGGCCATGGTTTTTATTCAGCATGCCCAATGCCTTTATCGTCACCACCTTACTGTTTGTCATCACTGCTAAATGGCAAAATGCGATGCTCACCTATTTGGCGGGTGTTGCCTTGTTTGCGGTGTTCTGGTTGTCGGTCGGGTTCATAGGCGCACCTGTTTTTTCTACTCCTGTGATGGCAGCGCCCGAAATTGTCGGCATATTTGCTTTACTCGACCCGTTCGGCACCAGCGCCTTTTTCGAACAAACTAGCCACTGGACGCCACAGCAAAAAAACCAATACCTAATAGCTTTTGACGGCAATCTGTTTTACAACCGTTTGCTTTGGTTGTCGTTTACACTGTTCATTGTACTCAGATGTGAAAAGTCACTGCTGCCAAAATCAAAAAAACAAGCTAAATCAGCAGTCGAAGAACAACCCACCGATGAAGTCGAATTGTCATGGGTCAAGACGCAAAACAACCGATTAAGCTGCCTAATATCCATGGCGGGTTTTGAAATAAAACAACTCACCAACAACTGGCCCTTTCGCATCGCATTGTTACTTTGGGGCGCCCTTGTGATCGTCGGCATAATTATGGTCGTTAATGGCAACGGCAGTATATCCGGCAGGTATCCAACAACTTCATTGTTAATCAGTTACTGCGCAGAGGGTTTGCCAGGGTTGGGCTTATTTCTCATTATTTTTTACAGCGCGCAAAGCCTATGGCAAGAACGATTATTAAAGGTCGATACACTGCTAGACAGTAATCCAGTGACTAATAGCACTCGTTATATGGCCAAACTATTGTCGTTGTTTTTCATTGTGGTGGCGCTTATCACCTTGTTAATTGTGCTGGCCATCAGCTATCAAATTGGCAGTGGCTATTACCGAATAGAATTGGCGCATTACCTGTCGATGTACTACTTTTTTGCGCTGCCGTTATTTGTTCAAACCGTGTTTATCGTATTCATTCAAACCCTACTTGCCCGCACACCGGTCGCTAACAAATACTTAGGGATGGTAGTCAGTGGATTATTGGTACTAATGCTAAGCAAGTTAATGCCAACGCTAGGTTTTGAGCACCCCATGTTGCAATTCAACCAATTTCCATCGATGCTACGAAATCACACCGAATTGACAGGTTACGGACAATACGCAACCAAGTTTCACTGGTTTGCTGCACTTTGGACATTTATTGCGGTCGTTATCGCAATTTTCACGGTACATAGTTGGCATAGAATAGAGTCGCAGAAAAGTTTAAACACAATTACAGTCTTTATTGTTGTGGCAGTAACAGGTGGCGCAATGTTCTATCAAATCGACCATCAGTCCAGTGATGAAAACCTCAACAATCGAGCTGCCTACGAGCGCAAATACAAGCAATATCAAACATTGAGTGCACCACAAATACGCTCTACTAAAACAGTCGTCGACATCTTTCCCAATCAGCAAAGGTATCAAGTAAAAGCCGCCAACCGGCTAATCAATACCAGTAACAAAGCCATTCACAAAATTTTTGTCTCTTCACGCACAGCATTGGCGCAAATCAACATCTCAAGTGCCAAACTGACGCGACAAGATTCGACCAAACAATGGCATGTTTACTTGTTTGAGTTGCAACAGCCCTTGTTACCCGGCAATACCACTTTAATGAGCTACCGTTTGGAACAATCGTCAACGCCTTTTGCCATCAACAACACCATCACATCAAACGGCAGCTATTTTACTCAACGTCAAATTGAACCCGTATTAGGCTATATGAGCAGGCTTGAAATTAAATCATCGAATGAACGGAAAAGGCACGGATTACCCGCTAAAACCGAGGGTGATGAAGGTAAATTCATCACCCAAAAAAGGCACTTTGAATCCATTATTTCGACCGCAGCAGACCAAACAGCGGTGACCTCTGGCAAGTTAGTAAAACAGTGGAAAAAAGCTGGTCGAGCTTATTTTCATTACAAAATGGCACAAACCATCTATCCGGGCATGAGTTACTTCTCTGCTCGTTATCAGCTGCAAAGCACCAACTATAAAGGTGTGCCAATTCAAATGTATTTTCACCTCGGCCATCAAACCAATATCGACGAAATGATAAAAGCCACAAAGGCCACAATTGATTACGCAGAACAACATTTGGGCAGCTATCCATATAGCAGTTTGCGCATACTCGAAGTGCCCGGTTACACCCGCTTTGGCGGCAGAGCATCGGCAGGTATCGTGGCAATGAACGAAACCAGCATGTATACGTTAGACACATCCAACCCAAACGTTGTGAATACTGTAGTAAGGCGCACCATCCACGAAGTAGCACATCAATGGTGGGGTGAAAAACTGGCGCCTAAAATCACTAAAGGTGCCGACATCATCATCGAATCACTGGCCAAATACGTCGAAATTGAAGTTTTAGATAAATTACATGGCAGTGCAATGACTCGAGCACTTGGCAAACTTAACCAACGCCGTTATTTTTCAGGCCGTTCATACCGGCGCACGCCAGAAGTGCCGTTGACATTAACTGAAGATCAAAACTACCTGAGTTACGGCAAAGGTGCAGTCACAATGCAAGCGCTGAAGCAGTTGTTGGGAGAAGCAAAATTCAATCAGGCTTTACGTAGTTTTATGAAAGCTCATCACACTCTAATGAACGCAACAACGGCAGACTTAGTCAACGAATTAAAAGCGGTAAGTACTCAGCAACAACAAAGGTTAATAGATGACTGGCTCAACTTAATCATTGAATACGATTTGGCTGCCAGCAACGCCACTGTCACCTTAACGCCCGATGGCCGCTATCGTGTTGAATTTGATTTAACAGCAAAAAGGTTGGCAGCTGATGAACATGGAGAATATTTACCAATTGCTATCGACGAACCGATTCAAATTGGTTTGTTTGAACAGCATCCTGATACAAATACCGAACAGTCATTACTGTTAATTTCACAGCTTGTCACCAGTGAACATCAACGAGTTAGCTTAATTGTGGATAAAAAGCCGCTGTTTGTGGTGGTTGATCCGTTTTTAACCCGACTTGATGCAGATGTTGGGGATAATGTTGTTGCTGTGGAGGTTGATTAATATAGTGCAGTAAGCGAGAGGCTAACCTCGCTTACAAAATGCTCAAACTTTCAATTCATAATCTTGAACCAGATTTTCAGCAGGAATTTTAAGACCTTTGTTGAGTTTTCTGATCATTGGCAGGGTCAGACTTCGCTTATAATTGAGCACCTCCGACACCCGACCTGAGTGACCAATGTAGGGAACCATGTCTTTATTCGTCAACCCTTCTTGCTCCATGCGAAACATAATGGCTGCTATAGGTTCAGGTGCGTCAATGGCATAATGCTTGTTCTCGTAAACGTCGACCAAAGTCGCCAGAATATCGAGTTCATCACCTTCTGGCGTGTCTTTTTTTGCATCAAATAACACATCGATGCGTTCAAGCATTTGTTCATAATCCTGTTCTGATTTAATAGGTTTAATGTTCATTTAAATGGTCTCCACATCAATTTCGTCATACTGTTTGTGCGTGCCTATAAACCGAATATAGACGATACCAAAATCGTAATTAATTCTGACAACCAATCGATAGTCGTTACCTTTAATATTAAAGACAACTCGATTGTTTTTAAGGATACTGGCGTGTGCATATTTGGCTTTTATGTCGGCTGGTGTTTTCCATGAAGACTTTCGGGCTTCATCATGCCACACCTCAAGGGCGCTTTGAGAATTCATGTATTTGGGATTAGACACCCAGAATAACCGTAGAGTCTTTTTAGAAATGATTCGCATAACACATCCTTATCTCCCATTATGGGAGGAATCGTCCATTTGTCAATAGGGGAATACCACTTTAATCCTCAGTGTATGCCAAAAGCCCTCAAATACAAGGCGTTAATAACCAGCGAAATCAGTTCATTTTACAAACTAAAAAGAAACGCAATTATCAACACTGTATTCACTGTTAAAATCAAGGTTGCTCACCTGTGCTTTAGCAAAATAGCCCCATAAAACCAGCCATATTGTGATAAGAAGTCGACAAAATGTCTGCCGCTTGCTTTACCAGCTCTGAACCATCAATTTGAGCAGTTTTAGCACCAAATTATCATACAAAACATGCGTTAATGAACAATAGTGCGTAAACATCAAAAATCCGGAAATAAAACAGTTCACCTCATAATGGTCTCTGCGTTCAATCCAAAAAACCAACGCAAAAAACCAAATCAAGTCTACGCTTGTAATATAGGCCCTAGTGTTAACAATCTGCGTGAGTAATCAAAAAGTTAGTGTAAAGGGTTTGTCCTTCATAACAAAAAACGTGATGCATCCAGATAATTAGGAGAAGACTATGGAATCCATAAAAGTTGCGGATTACATGAACAAACGACCGGTGACATTCAAAATAGATATGACCATCGCCGAGGCGGTTGAACGATTTTTACATTCCCATCAAATTGGCGGGCCAGTAATTGACAACCACAAACATGTGGTGGGTTTTTTGTCTGAACAAGACTGTTTGGCACGAATGCTTGAAGCCACCTACCTTGGCGAGTCGCATTGCACCGTTAATGAAATGATGCACGCTGAGCCATTAACTGTCACTAAAGATGATTCAGTACTCGATTTGGCACAACAGATGAAAGGCCATAAGCCTAAATTATATCCAGTTGTAGATGATGAAGGCCGTTTGCTAGGCATTATCAGTCGTTCAGATGTGCTTAAAGCCATCGATGTGCAGCTGCATTCAATGTACGAAAAGGGCCATGCCCGCTTAGTTTAGTTATCAACCAATAATTTAAGACTACATCCCCTTTCAGGCGACTTATTGTACACTTTAAGCCGCTTGTTTTTGCTGTTTGTATATAAAAACCGCTAAATCGTCCCCTTTCATAATTATTTGCTCTTTCTTGTGGTTTGTGTGAAATCTGGTCTATGCTGTTTTTACAGGCAGTTTTCTTTGCTTCATTCTATTTCAAGAAACATCGCCTAAGTAGTAACTTTAATAACAAAAACAAAGGTTAAGGCGACATATGATCTCAACGAGTTTTTTGGTTTATTTAATTGCTGTGCTCCTTTTAACAATGACCATGTTGTTGGTCTCTCATCTGCTCAATCCAAAAACTGGCAAGCGTGTTAACAAGCTCCCCTACGAATCTGGCATTGTGCCAAGCGGCACAACCGACATCCGCTGGAACGTCAATTATTTTCTGGTGGCTATCTCTTTCGTCATTTTCGACCTCGAAGCGGTGTTTTTATACATCTGGTCGATTGTGGTGATGGAAGCAGGCTGGCAAGGTTTTATCATCACCAGTTTTTTCATTTTTGCCCTGCTAATTGGTCTTTTTTACGAAGTTAGGCAAGGGGCGTTCGACTGGGGAAAAAAACAAGGCGGTATTGAATAATATGCGTTGGCAACTCACCAAACCCGAAGAAGTGATCGAAACACAAGCCGTTGGCATGGAAGAGATCATCGAAAAAAACCTGATCATGACCAAACTCGACGACTTAGTAAACTGGGGTCGCAGCAACTCAATCTGGCCGTTTAACTTTGGTCTGTCTTGCTGTTATGTCGAAATGGCCACCTCATTTACCAGCCGCCACGACATCGCCCGCTTCGGCTCAGAAGTTATTCGAGCTACCCCTAGAGAAGCCGACTTAATTGTAATATCAGGCACCGTTTTTTTGAAAATGGCCCCGGTTATTCAACACCTATACGACCAGATGCTCGAACCCAAATGGGTGATCAGCATGGGCTCGTGCGCCAATTCTGGCGGCATGTACGATGTTTATAGTGTGGTGCAAGGCGCCGATCGCTTTTTGCCCGTTGATGTTTACGTACCCGGTTGCCCACCAAGACCCGAAGCGCTTATGTATGGGTTAACGTTGCTCCAAGATGCCATTAAAAATGGCGATGGCAAACAACGAAGGCCGCTAAACCGTGTAATAACACCCGAAGAAATTGAAGCCTTTGCTTGTCGTAATATGCGCGATGAAAAGAACGAAGAGCGAATGAAAATGACCAAATTAAGAACACCGGACGAGGTTTAGCCAATGCCTCAAGAGCAACCCCCACAGGATTCAGTCGAAAACAACCACGCCGAGCAACTCCCAGAATTATTTGCTCTGCTCAGTCGCGACAAATACACAGTTCAAAAAACCGCTGATGACACTTTAACCTTGTGGGTTACCGCCAACACTTTGCTGCCCACCTTATCGTTATTAAAAAGCCTACGCCAACCCTTTGCCATGCTGTTCGATTTGTTTGGCGTAGATGAACGTTTACGTTTGGACAAAAATACGCTGCCCTGCAAAGATTTTACGGTTGTTTATCAGCTATTATCGGTCGAGCGAAATCAACACATTCGCTTGAAAGTCGCGCTAGACAAAGACGACTTACACATTAACAGCATCACCGACTTATGGCCCAACGCCAACTGGTATGAACGCGAATGTTGGGATCTATTCGGCATTGTTTTTGACGGTCATCCCACTTTAAGACGCATTTTATTGCCACCCACTTTTAAAGGTCACCCACTGCGTAAAGAATTCCCTTGTCGCGCCACCGAAAAAGACCCGTTTACCATAGATGAACAAAAACTGGCAAAAGAGCAAGAAGCCTTGCGTTTTGTGCCAGAAGATTGGGGCATGGCCACCAGCTCAGCAGACAACGACTACATGTTTTTAAACCTTGGCCCTAACCACCCCAGCGTTCACGGAGTATTTCGCGTAGCCCTGCAATTAGATGGTGAACGCGTGGTCGACTCAGTACCCGACATTGGCTACCACCACCGCGGGGCCGAAAAAATTGCTGAACGCCAAACGTGGCACGGCTTTATTCCTTACACCGACCGCATTGATTACCTTGGCGGGGTGATGAACAATTTCCCCTACGTCTTAGCACTTGAGCAATTAGCTGGAATTGAAGTATCAGACAGGGTTAAATGCATTCGCGTGATGATGTCTGAGTGCTTTCGTATTCTCAGTCACATGCTATTTTTTGGCACGTTCGCGCAAGATGTTGGCCAGTTATCACCAATCTTTTACCTTTTTGTCGACAGAGAAAAACTATTTGGCATCATCGAAGCCATCACAGGCGCCCGGATGCACCCTAGCTGGTTCCGCATTGGCGGCGTGGCTCAAGACCTGCCAAAAGGTTGGGACAAGATGATGCGCGAATTCACTGACTATTTCCCCAAACGTTTGGACGAATACGAAGTGATGGTGATGCAAAACAGCATTTTGAAAAAGCGCAGCATTGGCATTGGCAAATACGACACCAATCAAGCACTCGATTGGGGCATTACCGGCGCAGGACTTAGAGCCACCGGTTGCGATTACGATTTACGTAAGAAAAAGCCTTATAGCGGTTACGAAAATTACGACTTTGAAGTACCACTAGACGACCAAGGCGATGCTTATGCTCGCACCCGAGTACGTGTTGAAGAAATGCGCCAAAGTATTCGCATAATCCGCCAATGTGTCGACAACATGCCACAAGGCCCTTATAAAGCCGACCATCCGTCAACCACACCGCCAATGAATCACCAAAGCAAACATGATATCGAAACCCTTATTCAACATTTTCTCAATGTCAGCTGGGGCACGGTTATGCCCAAGGGCGAAACCACGTTTGCGGTAGAGGCGACCAAGGGTATTAACAGCTACACGATGATAAGTGACGGCACTGGAACGAGTTATCGAACCCGCATTCGCACCCCGTCATTTGCCCATTTGCAGATGATCCCCCCCATGGCCAAAGGGTTAATGATTGCGGATTTGATCACCATTATTGCCAGCATCGACTTTGTCATGGCCGACGTGGATAGGTAGGAGATAGACATTGCCAGAGCTAATACAACCAAACAAGAATAAACCAGGGCAGCACCCCATCATTCCAACCAACGAAACGGTTGAACTGAGCGAGTCAGAAATTAAGCAAATTAACGATGCCCTGCACCACGTCCCCTTTGCCAGTGGCGCTTCTATTGACGCGTTAAAAATCATCCAGCAACACCGAGGTTGGGTCAGCGATGCTTGCCTCAAAGCCCTGTCAGACCATATGAAAGTCTCTACCGCCGATTTAGACGCCGTAGCCACTTTTTATAACCTGATATTCCGTCAACCCGTTGGCAAGGTAGTTTTACACCCTTGCGATGGTATAAGTTGCGATTTAATGGGCGGTAAAAAAATCCGCAAATGCCTTAGTAAAAAACTCGGTATAGGCAACGGCCAAACGACTGCCGATGACCAATTCACGCTAATTCCTCTGCCATGTTTAGGCGCCTGCGACAAAGCCCCTGTAATGATTGCCAGCGAAAAGTTATTCGAACTGATGGATGAAAACTCGGTGGCTAACATTCTCAAAGACCTCTCCTCAAAAGCAGGAGATAAATCATGAGTGAACAACAAGCCCCCAGCAATCCATTGACCCGCTTCATAACCGATGATGAAAATTGTTGGACGCTCGAACAATATCAAACCCATGGCGGTTACGATGGCTTGAAAAAAGCGCTGACAATGACATCCCCCGATGTGCTAGAAACCATCAAACAATCAGGCCTACGAGGACGTGGCGGTGCGGGATTTCCAACAGGCTTAAAATGGAGCTTTGTTCCACAAGGTGACGATGCCCCCAGCCCCAAATATATGATAGTTAACGCCGACGAAATGGAACCCGGCGCATTCAAAGACCGCTGGTTACTCGAAAAATCACCGCACCAAATCCTCGAAGGTTTAATTGTCGGCGGTTTCACCCTACAAGCCGATATAGGTTATGTGTTTATTCGTGGCGACTATTACCTTGCGATAGAACGCATAGAAAAAGCCATTCAAGAATGTTACGACGCCGGACTGCTCGGCAAAAATATTCAAGGCAGCGGGTTTGATTACGACATTCACATTCACACCAGTGCCGGACGTTATATTTGCGGCGAAGAAACCGCACTAATCAATTCACTCGAAGGTAAACGAGCCAACCCACGCGCCAAACCGCCATTTCCACAAGTTGCCGGATTATGGGGCAAACCAACCATAGTCAACAATGTCGAAACCTTTTGCAATTTACCTCATATCATTAATTTTGGCCCTGACTGGTTTAAAGGTCTTGGTCGATGTAAAGATGCGGGCACCAAGATTTTTGGCGTTAGTGGCCGAGTCAAAACTCCCGGTTTGTGGGAGTTGCCTATGGGCACGCCAATTCGCGAATTAATTGAAGTTCACGGCGGCGGCATGTGTGACGGTTACAAGCTTAAAGGGTATTTACCCGGCGGCGGCTCAACCGACTTTTTAACCGAAGAACACCTCGACACCCCCATGGATTATGACGAAATAGGCAAAGTTCGCAGCCGTATGGGTACCGGCACCATCATAGTGCTCGACGACAAATATTGCCCAATCGAAATGGTTATAAATCTGGTGAAATTTTTTGCTCAAGAATCTTGCGGCTGGTGCACACCGTGCCGCGAAGGGCTACCTTGGGGCGTCGAAATACTAGAAAAAATCGAACAAGGCCGAGGAGAAATGTGCGATATAGAACAACTCGAAGCCCTCACTCGCTTTGCAGCCCCAGGCAACACTTTTTGCGCACTGGCACCGGGCGCAGTTGAACCATTACAGAGCGCACTGAATTACTACCGCGACGATTTTATAAAACACATCGAACAAGGGTGCTGCCCTTATGAAGCTGGGGAGCATAACCATGACTGATAAAGTCACCATTCACATCGATGGTGTTGCCCATGAGGTCCAAGCTGGCATAAATCTACTGCAAGCCTGCTTAAACTTGCAAATCGATATGCCCTATTTTTGCTGGCATCCTGCGATGGGTTCTGCTGGTTCGTGCCGCCAATGCGCGGTAATGCACTACCAAAATGCAGAAGATACCCGAGGCCGGTTGGTTATGTCGTGCATGACGCCAGTGATGGATGGCATGATTGTCTCAATGGCCAACGAAAAAGCGGTAGGGTTTAGAGCAACGGCGATAGAAGCCATCATGACCAACCACCCGCACGACTGCCCAGTTTGTGAAGAAGGCGGCGACTGCCACCTGCAAGACATGACGCTCATCAGCGGCCACATTAAACGCCAATACCCCGGCACCAAACGCACCCATCTTAACCAGCAACTTGGGCCATTTTTGAATCACGAAATGAACCGCTGTATTGGCTGTTATCGTTGCGTGCGGTTCTATAAAGATTACTGCGGCGGCGATGACTTTAATGTGTTCAGCTCACGAAACCGCATTTACTTTGGTCGCGCCGAGTCTGGCACACTAGAGAACGAATTCGCCGGTAACCTCGCCGAAGTTTGTCCCACCGGGGTTTTCACAGACAAACCATTCAGCCTTAAATTCAGCCGTAAATGGGATTTGGCTACATCGCCCACCGTTTGCACTAATTGCAGCGTAGGTTGCAACACTTATACAGCCGAACGCGGTGGGGTTTTACGCAAAATCAACAATCGTCACAATGCCGACGTAAACGCCCATTTCTTGTGTGACAGAGGCCGTTACGGCTATGAACATGTCAATCACAACGACCGCCTCGAAAAACCTTGGAAACGTAATAACGAACAACAAAAAGTCGAAGTGCTTAATGCCTCTTCAGCTGCGAAGCAAGTAACTGACTGGTTCAGCCAAGGCGATACTGTGGCCGTTGGCTCTGCCCGCAGCGCGTTAGAAAACAACGCAGCTCTGCTCAAACTGGCAGGCAAAGGCAACTTTTACGCTGGTGTTACCGATGTTGAACTCGAACAACTTAACCTACTGACACAAGCTGCCCACAACTTGTCTTTATTATCACTAACCAACATCGAAAAATGTGACGCGCTATTAATGGTCGGCGAAGATGTTACTCACACAGCACCACGTTTGGCATTGGCCATTCGTCAAATGACCCGCAACGCAGGCCTTGATAAAGCAGCTAAATTTGGCATTAAACCATGGCAAGATGAAGCAGTACGCAACATCGCGCAAGATACTCGCTCACCTTTTTACGCACTCAACACCCATGCAACGCGGCTAGCCGATGTGGCTAAACAAAACATTTACCTGCCACCAGCTAGACAACTGTCTTTGCTGCTTGAAGTCGAAGCGCTGTTAAGTTTCCCCGATGACAAAGACATCGCTTCAAAAGAAGCTGTAGCAATTGCCGAAGATTTACTGGCGGCGAAAAAACCAGCGCTGGTCACCGGCACTAATGGAGCAAATCCACAAATTCTCGCCGCTTGCATTCGCATCAGTACACTACTAGCGCAAAAGAATGAAAACAGCGGTTTTTACTGCGCGACTGGCCAAGCCAACACTATGGCTCTGGGTATTTTATCTGATTCAAATCAAGGTCTTGACGCTTTAATAAAACGGCTAGAAGACAAAGCGCCCAAAACCTTAATTGTGATGGAAACTGATCTCTACCGCTATTTTTCCGACGATGTATTGGACACTCTGCTCGATAAAGTGACCAATATCGTCGTACTCGACCAACTACTCACCCGCACCGCACAAATGGCCGATTTGGTATTACCAACCACTTCTTACGCCGAATCTCATGGCTGCTGGATAAACGCCGAAGGCCGCTTGCAACAATCATTTGCCACCATGGCCGCAATTAAAGCTAGGTTGCCCGCAGTACAATGGTTACAGTCACTTTCTGGCTGTCATACCAACGAACAAGTACTGGCTTGGTGCGCACAAACCTACAGCGAACTGGCCCCAGTTCAACAATTGCTAGAAACGTCAGGCAGCGACTTTGTTATCGCCCGCCAACCTTTGCGCTCAACAGGTCGTACTGCAATCAACGCAGGTATTGACGTTAAAGAATATCCACCAGCGCAAGACCTTGGGTCGCAACTAGAATTCTCAATGGAAGGTGTTCCAGCCTTTCGTCAACATCAATTAAAAGAGTTCACCAGCCCGCCAACAGGTGTTTGGTCACCTAAATGGAATTCAAGCCAAGGCATTAATAAGCAACTTGAATCGAACGACAGCAGTAACAACAACGGCATTTTGCTCTTTGCCAACAAAACAACTGACGCCTCAAGCAATTTAGAAACAGACAAATCTGCCATATCTAGTGACGGCCTAAGCATTTGCCCTAATCACCACATTTATGCCGACGACGAACTCGCCACTTATTCGACCTCTATACAACAACTTATTCCAACGGCTACCGCAACCATGTGTCAGGCTCAGGCCGATTCACTAGGGGTTAAAAATGGTGAGCCAGTTGCGTTTAAAGGCAAAGGTCATTCGCTCGAATTACCCTGTGCCATCATGCCAGATGTGTGCGAAGGTGTGGTGTTGGTGCCAATGCAACAATTTCGTCAACTGGGCAATAAAGCAACACTGACCACTGCCGTTAGGAGTGCCTCATGAGTGACTTTCTTGGCGACATAACCGGCGACTTCATTATTCCTATAGTGATTCTAGTGGCGCTACTGCTAGCTGGCGCTTGGTCAACATGGCTTGAGCGCCGAATTTTAGCTTGGTGGCAAGACCGCCTCGGTCCTAACCGCGTAGGCCCATTTGGTTTGCTGCAAGTGGTCGCCGATATGATCAAAATCTTCACCAAAGAAGATTGGATACCGCCTTTTGCCGACAAAGTGTTATTTGTTATCGCGCCGATGATTGTCATGATCATGATGATGCTCGGGTTTGCCATAATTCCTTTTGCCCCAGGTATTCAAATCGCCCACTTCGACAACGGCCTATTGTTTTTATTGGCCATCAGCTCACTGTCGGTTTACTCAATTATGCTGGCGGGTTTTTCGTCTAACAGTAAATACGCATTGCTAGGCGCCATGCGTACCGCCGCACAAATGCTCAGCTACGAAGTATTTATGGGTTTGGCAATTATGGGCATTGTTATTGTCGCCGACAGTTTCAGCCTCAGCAAAATTGTCGAAGCGCAGGCCGACATGTGGTTTATCATCGCCCAGCCGCTCGGGTTTTTCTTATTTTTATTTGCTGGCATCGCCGAAAGCCACCGCGCTCCATTTGACTTGCCCGAAGCCGAAACCGAAATTGTTGCAGGGTTTCACACCGAATACGCCAGTATGAAATTTGGCATGTTTTTTATTGGTGAATACCTTGGTGTCATTCTTATCTCAGCCCTAATCACCACTTTGTATTTTGGTGGCTGGCAGGGTCCATGGTTACCTCCCTTGTTGTGGTTTATCTTAAAAACCAGCTTCTTTGTATTATTTTTCATTCTGTTACGCGCTGCTATTCCGCGTCCACGCTATGACCAGTTAATGGCATTTGGTTGGTACATTTTGTTGCCTTTGGCATTGTTGAACCTGTTGGTGACGGCTGCATGGCAGCTGGCGCCAACGCTATAGGCATAAGGATAACCCGATTATGATGAGTCAAATCCGAACCTTAATCAGCATACTAAAGCATTCGTTTACCAAGACGGACACAGTTCAGTATCCTGAAGAAAAGCCCTATTTATCACCTCGCTATCGTGGTCGAATTGTACTAACCCGCGACCCAGATGGCGAAGAACGTTGCGTGGCTTGCAACTTGTGTTCAGTCGCTTGCCCTGTCGATTGTATCTCGGTTGAAAAAGCCGAAACCGAAGATGGCCGTTGGATGGCCGACACCTTCAGAATTAACTTCTCGCGTTGCATTATGTGCGGATTCTGCGAAGAAGCTTGCCCTACACATGCCATTCAACTGACTCCAGATGTCGAGATGGGTGAATACAATCGACAAAATTTGGTTTACGAAAAAGAGCACTTGTTAATTGACGGACCGGGTAAATATCACGATTACAACTTTTACAAAGTCTGTGGTAAAGCCATTGGTGGCAAGGAAAAAGGCGAAGCACTCAACGAGAAACCGCCGATTGATATCAGGAGCTTGATGCCATGATTGAAGTGCTATTTTTTATCGCCGCAGCGGTTGCCCTTATTAGCGCTGCCATGACTGTAACTGCTCACAACGCCGTGCACGGTCTGTTGTATTTGGTTGTGACCATGCTCGCCATCAGCTTAATTTTCTTTTTGCTCGGTTCGCCTTTTGCCGCTGCGCTGCAAGTCATTGTTTACGCAGGGGCAATCATGGTGTTGTTTATTTTCGTCACTATGATGTTGCACCAAGGCGAAAAAAGTCTGCTTGAAGAAAAACAGTTATTTCAAATCTCAGGCTCAATCGGCGCGTTTTTGTTGTCTGCCGTGTTATTGGTCGAATTGGTTTATGTGTTGGCCGGTTTTGCCAGCCCGCAGCTAATCAACGGCAGCGAAGGTTATTTCACTATTCAAACCATTACCGTAAAAGAGCTGGGCATACAGTTATACGGGCCTTATCAGCTGTTGGTGGTTATCGCAGCGATGATGCTTTTATCAGCCCTGATTAGTGCAATACACATTGCAAGACGGCAAAAAAATCCGATGCAAGCAGATGAAGAAGGGGATCAAACATTATGATATCGATTCACTGGCTACTATTTCTCTCGCTCGCGCTGTTTAGTATTGGCGTTTATGGCGTGGTCGCTCGTCGTAACTTGCTGTTTATACTGCTTTCACTAGAGATCATGCTAAATGCGGTCGTGCTCTTATTTATTGCAGGTTCGAGTTTTCACGGCAACCCCGATGGTCAAATTATGTATCTACTGATATTGACCTTAGCAGCCTCCGAAGTGGCAGTGGGCCTTGGCCTGGTGATCCACATGTATCGACAACATCACACCCTTGATGTTGACAAACTTTCTCAGTTACGGGGTTGATATGCAAATACCAGATTCGCTATTGATGCTCATACCACTGCTGCCTTTTGTCAGCAGCTTGATATTGATTTTCGTCAACCCGCCCAAAAAAATAGTGACCCTTTTAGGGGTTGGCTCAGTGGGTTGCGCCGCCTTAATCGCCTTACTATTTAACATCAGCCTGTGGGGCCAAACCGACTATGTCATTAAAGCTGGGTTTGGCAACTGGATGACCATCGACAAACTGGTCATTAACTTCGATTTTTACCTCGACGCCTTATCATTGGTGATGATCAGCATCATCACTGGCGTGGGTTTTTTCATTCACCTTTACTCCACCGGATTTATGGATGAAGACACCGATTATCGCCGCTATTTTGCTTATCTCAACATGTTCGTCTCAGCCATGTTGGTTTTGGTGTTAGCTGACAACATGCTGCTGTTATATCTGGGCTGGGAAGGCGTGGGTTTGTGTAGCTATTTATTGATTGGCTTTTGGTATAAAAATCGCGATAACAACATGGCCGCCAACAAAGCGTTTTTGATGACACGTATCGGCGATACTGGCATGGCGATAGGTCTATTTCTATTGTTCTATCAACTGGGCACATTAAACATTCAAGACATGCAAACTCAAGCGGTTGCGGTATGGGCGCCCGGAAGCGATCTACAAGGGAACAGTATGGCCACTCTATGTTGTTTACTGTTACTCGCTGGCGCCGTTGGAAAATCAGCCCAATTACCCCTTCAAAACTGGTTACCAGACGCAATGGCTGGCCCAACCCCTGTCAGCGCCTTGATACACGCGGCAACCATGGTAACCGCTGGTGTTTATTTGATTGCTCGTAACACTCAATTATTCCAACTATCACCAGACGCCATGTTTGTGGTCGCGCTGGTTGGCACTTGTACACTACTTTTGGCAGCCACTGCGGCGATGGTGCAAAACGACGTAAAACGCATATTGGCCTACTCCACCATATCGCAAATTGGCTACATGTTTTTGGCCTTGGGCGTTGGTGCAGGTTCGGTTGCAGTTTTCCACTTGATGACACACGCATTCTTTAAAGCGCTATTATTCTTAAGCGCTGGCGCTTTGATTTACAGCGTGCATCACGAACACAACATCTTTAAAATGGGTGGTTTGCTTAAAAAGCTCCCTGTTGTCGCCGCCTCGTTTGCCGTAGGTTGTGCCGCACTTGCTTCACTGCCATTTACGTCAGGCTTCTTTAGTAAAGAATCGATTCTCGAAAAAATCGTCGACTCGGGCCACACCGAATTATGGTGGGCAGCCGTTATTGGCGCGTTTATCACCGCCTTTTACAGTGGACGCTTATTCTTCGTGGTGTTCTTAGGCAAGATGCAACAAGAACCCAATCACACGCCAACCAAAACCATGCACATTGCGCTGTTGGTATTAATTGTGCCGTCGATATTCGCTTGGATGCAGCCGCAAGGTTTGATTGCGTTAATGCCCGGTTTGCCATCAAAAGGGTTAAGTGACTTGCAACACTGGTTGCCAATTTTCACCCCTATTGCGGCGCTGATGCTGGCCTTTGGATTATATAGAGCCAACTTCTTTGGTTCAGAACTCAAATCGCCTGCCCTTCAGAGTATCCACCAGCTGTTAAAAAGCGGTTGGGGATTCGACTTTATCTATCACCACTTGTTCGTGTTGCCGTTTAAATGGTTGTGTCATATCAACCGCAACGACATTATCGATTTGTTTTATCGACGGCTGGAAGACACCGCGCGGCTTATGCACGGTTTTGTCACTGGTTTTCAAAATGGTCGGTTGCGCAGTTATAGCGCCAGCCTTGTTTTGTTCTGTGTTTTGGCCATTAGCTGGGTGGTATTGAAATGATTTTATTGTCACTGCTGTTAATCCCGCTAATTGGCGGCATAGTTGCTTGGTACAGCGAACGTTTTAATCCTGATTATCCTCGCTGGGTAGCACTAGCCAGCTTAATATTGTGCTGGGTGCCTGTTCTACCCTATTTTAGTGCATTTACACTCGAACAAATGCCCCAGTGGTTAGTCGACGAACCGATGCGCTGGATCCCCCGTTTAAATATCACCGCCCATTTAGCGATGGATGGTCTGAGCTTTTTACTGGTTATATTAACGCTGGCGATGGGACTTGTAGCACTTTCTTCAGCTTGGACAGAAATCAAAAAGCGCACTGGTTTTTTCTACCTTAATTTGTTGTGGACACTTGCAGGCGTGATGGGCGTTTTCTTGGCGATGGATTTGTTCTTATTCTTCGTATTTTGGGAAGTGATGCTAGTACCCATGTACTTGCTTATTGCCATTTGGGGATACGAAAACCGCCAGTATGCGGCGTTCAAATTCTTTATGTTCACCCAAGCAGGCGGCTTATTAATGCTGCTAAGCCTCGCCGGTTTAGTGATATTACATTACCAACAAACCCACATATTAAGCTTTGATTACACCGTGCTGGTGCAAAACCCCATCACTGGCGACTTAGCCTATTGGATAGCGGTCGGATTTACCGTTGCCTTTATTGTCAAGTTACCAGCACTTCCCTTTCACAGTTGGTTACCCGATGCTCACACTCAAGCACCTACCGCCGCCAGTGTGATATTGGCCGCCGTATTGCTCAAAACCGGCGGTTACGGATTGATTAGATTTGTACTGCCGTTATTTCCAGACGCCGCCAAAGCCATCGCGCCACTAATGATGACTATCGCCGGAGTTGGCGTGGTTTATGGTGCGATGATGGCCTTTGTGCAAAAAGACTTAAAACGCCTGATAGCCTATTCGAGTGTCAGTCACATGGGCTTTGTATTGCTCGGCTGTTTTGCAATGAACATCTACGCCCTGCAAGGTGCGGTGATGCAAATGCTGGCGCACGGCATCAGCACATCGGCACTGTTTGTGTTGGTGGGCATGATTCAATACCGCTTCAAAACTCGCGACTTAGACAAACTCGGCGGCCTGTGGCAACAAGTGCCACGCTTAAGTGCCATCGGATTATTCTTTGGCGTGGCATCGCTTGGAATGCCCGGCCTTGGCAACTTTGTCGCTGAATTCTTAGTGTTGGTCGGCAGTTTCGAGAAATACCCTTGGTATACCGTTGTCGCTGCTTCAGGCTTAATCCTTGGTGCCATTTACTCGCTTATCATCATTTACAAAACCTTCTTTGGTCCTAGAGGTGATTCAGTGCAAACCTCTGAGGTTAAGGGTGCAGCTGAAGTAACTGATACCTCCAACCGCGAAGCAACCACCTTGTTAGTCATGGTGGTGATTTTGGTTTACATGGGTGTGCACCCACAACCGTTTATGGACATGGTGCAATCCAATCTATTGCAAACAATCGCAAAAGGACTGTTATGAGCCTTCATTATTTACCCGCCATAGTGCTGATAATCACAGTTTTACTGTCGTTGACTTCATTGAGCCTCAAACGTCATCACGGCATTGCTTATTTAATTTGTGGCGGCGGCTTGCTGCTGACCATGTTGTCGTTGTTTATGCAAATAGGCAAAACCGGCACCACTAGCGAATTGTTTGTGTTTGATGCCATCACCCCATTTTTATCGCTGATATTGCTGATAGTTGTCAGCATGATATGGGTGCAACTGTACCAATGGTTAGAAGCGCTCGATGAACGAAAAGAAGAGTATTATTTACTGCTGTTATTGGCGACATTAGGCTCGCTGATCATGGTTGCCAGTAACCATTTCACCAGCTTTTTCTTAGGCTTAGAGCTAATGAGCTTGTCGTTTGTTGGGCTGGTTGCCTACTCGGGCAGAGAATTCAAAGGACAAGAAGCCGGAGTAAAATACCTCATTCTATCGGCTGTCGCTTCGGCACTAATGTTAATGGGCATGGCAATTTTATATCTGCAATACGGCACTTTGTCATTCAACGACTTATCAATGCAAGGCGCATCGGGCACGCTACCTTCTTGGGTTACAGTCACTGGCATAATTTTCATTCTTGGCGGCATGTTCTTCAAATTATCTCTGGTACCCTGTCATTTATGGGTTGCCGACTTGTTCGAAGGCGCACCATTGGCAACATCAGCTTTACTAGCCACGCTGTCTAAATTGGCAGCCTTTGTTGTGTTATGGCGCATTTTCAGCCTTGGTGAGTGGCACACTCACGCGGTGATAGTCGACATAGTTGCAGCCGTGGCGATAGCATCAATGCTGGTTGGTAACTTCCTCGGTTTGCTACAAAACAACTTATTGCGTCTATTAGCCTATTCATCAATCGCCCATTTTGGTTATCTGCTGATCATCCTTTTATTGGCAGCGTCACCTACCACAGCATTTTTAACCAGCACCTTTTCAACTGAAGCGGTCGTTTTCTATCTAGTTGCCTACTTGTTCACACTGGTTGGCGTATTTTCAGTATTAATGCAAATGCCACAAATCAAAACCCAGCAAGACTTAACCGGTCTGTTTTGGCACAAACCCACATTAGCCATAACACTGGCATTGTTGATGCTTTCATTGGCGGGCATTCCGTTAACGATTGGTTTTATGGGTAAATTCTATTTGGTCATGACCGCCGTGAACCATCAAATGTGGTGGTTGTTGTCGGCATTGGTCATAGGTAGCGTTATCGGCTTGTTCTATTACTTGCGAGTCATCATGATGATGATTAAAGCACCCGATGGCGAAAGTGATTTCAGTGGATTAACCATGACTACCAATGGCCAGTTGCTCAATTATTTAATTATCTTTTTGGTGATTGGGTTTGGTACTTTTCCGGCGGCGTTTAGTCAATTGATTGAGACGTTGAGTCGTGGGTAGAAGTTTAACCAGCGGTGCACACAGCGCACCCTACAACGAGACAACCTAACCGTAGGGTGCGCCGTGCGCACCGCCAAATTATCCGATTGCTATCAACCTAACCCCGCAACAAATCTATCCAACAACACCAATTTCACCCGGTCGCAAATGTCATCTTCAAGTTTATTAGAAATTCTCGTCTGTAACGTCTCCAAGAACCGAGCTATGACAGCTTTTTCAGCATTGGATAACTCAGCGTTAATTGGGGCGTACACGATAAAAAATGTCTTAGCATTCTCATCCGACAATGCTTCTGGCAGCTCATCATAAAAATCAGGGAGTTTTTGGAAGATATCTTTAGAATCTTTAAATTTTTCGACCATTTCATCGCGGGCGTGATTTTTCACCAGCTTTCTTAATTGATTTTGATGAAAGTGGCTATCTACCTTAGACAGCGATTCATCCAAACCCAAAAGGTCTTCTTGCCCTCTGGCTAAATCACTGAATTCGATAAATCTACACCGATTGCTTTGAACATAAAAATAATCAACCGATCTACGATTGCCTAAACCAACAACAGATTTAATGCCATTGTGGCCATCGACACGGAAACCTTGATGAGCAATTTTGAGTTCAAGGCCACTGATTTCATGATCCATATCCTCAAGGTGTTGAGAAAGCTGTGCTGTCATCGTATCGACCCTTAAGAATTGGCAAATAAGTTAAACAGCGGCATTCCAAGATCGCCTTTAATGGCATCAAGCTTTTTATAAGAGGGTTTATCGTGGTTGATCGTATTACCTTCGTCTAATTGCACTAATGAGAAATGGTCACCAACGTCAAGTCCCTTTTCCTCATGCAATTCCATCATTCTTTCGATTGTCGACATCATATCAAAACTGTGGCTGGCCATGATGATCTTCACTCCAGAAATGCTGAGCTGATACAGAACTTGAATCATTACCTGCTGCCACTGAGGATGCAAATTGACCTCCGGTTCGTCCATAATCAAGACGCTATTTGGAACGATGACGTTTTTCTCTAACAGTAACGAGATTAGGCCTAATGAAGTAGTGCCGGATGCAGTTTGGTTGAGGTCGACGCCGAATGATTCGCCGCTTTGATTTTGACTAATAAATTGCAAATCACCGCTTTGTGAGATTTGAATTTGACCACCGATGCACTTGTCGATTTTGTTTTTTAGTTCAACCAATTCTTCAAAGACTTCGTCTTGAATTACATCTGCATCGAGTAAAGCAAAAGTGTCTAAGATGTATTGCGGGGCTTTTTTAAGTTCTTTTTGCTTATGTTTTCTATCTTTTCTAAGACTTGGGTCATTTCGTAAATCGATCCATTCTTTTAATACATCTTTGATTTTCCAGTAGATAGGGGATTCGAGGTAAACCACGTTGTCGATTTGTTGAAATATATCAATCTCTTGAGTTTTAAGTTTTAATTGCAGGTCCACTTGTGTAATTTTCAAATGACAAATACCATCACCAAACTGAATGCTAGTATCATCAGAATCCATAGCATTTTGGCTTTTCAACTTACGCGCTGAGTTGACTTGAAAATTGCTAATCAACGAACGCTCTATATTCCATCCCAATACATTTTGAAAAACATTTTTGGGGTTTTCTGAAAGAATTTCCAAGCTTCTTATGTATCCAAGTACCGCTGCCTTCCAGCTTAACAGTTCGACATTTTGTAGTAATAACACATTCACACTGAGCTGTTCAATTTCTTCATTTAAAGCGCAGATTTGAGTGAACTTTTCGGCCAAAGTCACTTGCTCTAAAACGAATGAGACCCTCTTTTCCAAATCGGCGAGAACTGAACGAGAATCCAAAAACCTTCTTTTATCCTCTTCGGTTAAATCGCCAGTTATGCTACGTTTTTCAAAATACCAACCTAACCGACTTAAGGTCTCTTCCAGCTCAATAGAAAGATGGTCCTTATTCAACGTATTAAAAATACTATACAAAGCCCGAGTTATAAAACTTTTACCAGACGCATTTTTCCCGGCAATCACGGTAAACGGCTTTACTTGAAATTGCGCGTGTTGAATTTTGCCAAAGTTTTCGATGGTGACGTCGATGTTTTTCATAGGTTTCTATATAGTTTTCGAATATTGATTGGATACATTGTATCTACTGCAAAGAGACTCAAAGCATATCATTTTCACTTGGATAAGAAACACTTAATATCACGCATCAGTACAGTACTGGCCCAGTGCACCTCAATTAATAAACTCAATCATCAACTCTACCGAGCATTCTGGGCCGTTTTTGCTGATAGTGATGGTAATCTCACCTCAAAGAAACGATACTAAGTGCGTTTTGAACCAGCCTATTAGTCGGTTAACAGGGATTATTGTAATGACCAATTTTAAAAACTTGGCCGTAATTGCCATTCAGTTGTTATTTGTGGTTGCGTGTCTATATTCCAACAGCTCTGAAGCGAGCAGTAACACGGTGCGAGTACTGCACTTTAGCGACCCTCATTTATTCGAAAAGCCCAAGAATAGAGCAACCGAAGAACCCATTAATCAAGAAACTTTCCGTCAAAGTATTGAGCAAGGCAACAAGCTCAATGCCCAGCAAAAAATCAATTTTGCCGTGCTTACTGGCGACATTGGTGTTGAGCAAATGTTTCTGTTTGAATTTAAAAACGAAAATGGCGCTACGACAAGTGTTCCTCACGATGCCAGCGATATTCCCAGCTCAGCAATGCAGGCATTGCTTGACCAACAATTAACGGTTGATGCGTTAAAAAAATCTAACACACATTTCAAACAAAGATGGACACACGGCGTCGACACACTAGCCAACCTCATTAAAGCCTCTCATATTTCTACTTGGTTACTTGTGCCGGGCAACAATGACCTTTGGGATGAGCTGGATAGCTCAATTATGATTTATGCGCAGTTTGTGCAAGAGGTTAGTGAAAAAGTTCGTGAGCTTAACCCTGCTATAAAGGTGGTCGACTTTCGCAAAACCAACATACATGACGGCACTCATACTGAACAACTCACGGGCAAAGATTCGAATGGACATGCAGTAAAAAAAGAACTGCTATTTGTCGGTTTTGACAATGCTTCGTATAAAAACAATGGCGAGCTTTCGCGGCTTTATTTATTAAATCAAGAACAATTAAAACAAGAGCAATCAGACCAAGTAGCTATCTCCTTGGCCTCTCAAATAACCAAAACCCAGCTTGAGCACGTCAATCAATTGCAAAACACTCTACAACAAAAAACCTACGATTTTGCCTATTTGTTTTATCACATTCCACAAATAGATGATCCTTGGTGGGTAACCAGCGCCGGGGATAAATATGCCGTTGACCGAAAGTCCAAATGGGATTTGTTAAGAGAATTCAAACTCAGTAAAAATATCGATGCGAATTACCAGTACTCAGCTTGGCAAGTTGACCCACAAGTTAGAAGCCAATGGCATAAAGTATTAAACAACAAAAAGGTTAGAGGGTTAATGGCTGGCCATTTTCATGCAGAACAACGAGCCACCTATTTGGAACTCGCGGCTTGGAGCAACAAATCTGCTGGCAGCTACAACGAACTGCCCATGCTTCATGTTGTGCCACCAATCGCCATTAAAAATGGTAATAATAAGGCCCGTGGTTTTCAGCTTTTAACCATTGACTTAACCGGGCTTGTGCAACGAACCGTGCATTGGTATGAAAGCAATGGTGTGGGGTATCGGTGACACTGGACGATTCAAAATCGTCCAATGAAGGTGTTATTAAAAAGCGATTAAATTAAGGCTGGGTAACCTCACGCGTTTTACCAAGCGCCTTAACCTCGCTAGAATGCATCACCAACCAATTCACACCTATCAACATCGACACCCAAAAGAACAACGAGCCAAGGCTTGGTATGTCGGTTACCCAATATTTATTAACGTAGGTTGCAATCAACGAGAACAAAAACATATCAATTGCGCCCATCAAGGCATTGGCAGTGCCAGCCATAGATTTAAAGGGTGCCATCACCAATTGCAAGCAGCTAGGATAATATGCACCACAGGCAATCATAAATAAGCTGTATGCCACCAAAGTCGACGTTAGTGTTGTCGGATAAAATTGAAAAATCAGCGCACTCAAAACAATTAACGGCCAAAACAGGGCAATGATGCCTTGAGACGACAAGTTTTTTTGCAATACTCTGGCAAGTGAGCTGCCAACAATCAATCCACAGGTAGGTAGCATCATGTACCACCCATATTGTTCAGCTGTCAGTGAAAAGGTATTTTGCAGTGCGAACGGTAAATAAGTACCCGAACACATAAAGAGCACCGTTGGCAACCATTTGAACAAAGCTGCGGTTGTGAATTGTTTATTGGCGAGCAAACTACCGTAGTCTTTTACCGTGCTCCTTACTGACAATTTACGCACCGCTGGTTTGTCTGCGGGCAACACAACAAAACCCACAACACTCACCAAGACTACGTATAGAGTAAATACCAAAAAAGTAACCTGCCAATCGAACGCAGTGGTGATCGTGCCGCCAATAAACGGTGCCAGTAACGAAACAAAGCTAGCCGCAATGGCCAAACTGCCCAATGCTTTTTTAAGCTTATCGCCCGACATAGTGCTACCCAATACAACCCGGCTCAAAATTAACGTTGCACCCGCCCCCAAGCCTTGTAAAACTCGGCCAAGTGCTAACATATCGACACTATATGACAGATAACACAATACACTGCCAAGCAAAAAGAGTGACTGTCCGGTGATAAACACTTTGCGCCGTCCGACGGTATCAGTCCACGGACCATAAAATAATTGTGATAAACCAAAACTGATAAAATACAACATGATAACTTGCTGTGCAGCAGCATCTAAGAGGTTAAAATGCGCGGCAATATCCGGCAATGCAGGTAAAATCAACATCGTACAAAACTGAGTACTCGATAAAAATAATATGGCTAAAATCAATCTCAAAACTACGTCTCCTATCTACGACCGGCACCCATTTACCGACTGGTTCTTTCTTTGTAATTGCTTTAAATAACAACAAAGCGCATTCTATTATTAATTAACAAGAACAAAAATGGTCTAATAGGCTAAACAATTATTCCCAACAGGAATCAATAGGAGCACATATGGATTGGTTAACCGCTACACGTAGCTTTTGCATGGTCGTAGAGCATGGCAGTTTTACTGAGGCTTCTAAGGTAGCCGAGGTTTCACCCTCTGCTATTTCTAAGCGCATTGAGTGGCTCGAAAAAAACCTTAAGCTCACTTTGTTTGTTCGCACCACGCGGCAAATTCATCTCACCGAAGCTGGGCACGATTTTTTACCTCGGGCCAACAGCTTAGTCAGCCAGTTCGATTCTATGATCACAGAAACCCAATTTGGTGCAAAAAACCCTTCAGGCATGTTGCGTATTGCTGCGCCCTTGTCTGTTGGCAGTTCTATTTTAATGCCACACATAGAGGCGTTTTTGGAGTTACACCCTGCGGTAAAAATTCAGCTTGATGTGCAAACTTTCGGCTCTAACCCCGACCTTGACCATGACCTAGTCATCTGCCGTAAAAAAGAAGACTTTGATTCAGCTTCGCATCGTGGCGTTAAGCTCAAAACCTACCGTATGGGCATTTATGCTTCCCCCGACTATCTCAAAAAACATCCGCCTATTACCTCCATTGCTGAACTCGAAAAACACAATATGATCATCGCTGGATTTCAGCGCAAACTAGGTATGCTTGAAATGAACAATGGCCAAGAAATTTCACTCGCCAATCACAATTTTGTTTCTGACAATCTTGATGCCTTACTGTATGCGGCCATTGTCGGTATGGGGATTATTTTTGCCACCCGGGTTTACATCAAAAAAGAAGTCGACGCAGGGTTATTGGTGCGAGTTTTACCCGAAGTAAAAAGCACCGATAGAGAATTGTGGGCGTTTTATCCTAAAACAGAACATATGCCACTGAAAAGCCGAATGTTTTTAGACTTTATTAAAGACAGACTCTAATATTTCACCTAACCTTAATACGTTAGATTTGACATATTTAAATATTAATATACGATAAAGTTAACGTATATTGGCGTAGCCCATTAAAATAGCATCATGCAGCTAGAAACCTATTCTTTTAAACAAGAAAGTAATTCATTACAACAAGAAATAACCAATACGGCGCTAAAAATGCCGCTTTACACTGTGCACCACATAAATCACGATGTACTTGAGCAATCTTTGGTAAAATACACAGATATTTTACGTGATCTGATGGCCAACGTTTGGCAAAACATCGCCAAAAACACACCTCATTATTCATTACTCAGTGGTCCATCTGGCACCGGAAAAAGTCACGTATTGACCTTGTTTTATAATCGTTTGATGGCAAACGAAACCTTATGCTCTCACGCAAAAATAGTTTGGTTTGCCGAGCATGAATGGACTATTTGTGACTATAACGACCTGCTATTACGCTTGCTCGAACAGGTCAACTCCCCTGCACAAATCAACGATTTTGAACAGCAGCTAGAGGCTCTTTACCTGCTGCCAGCTAGCAAAATACGAACAGCTGCCGAGCATTTATTAAGCCTAACACTGAGCGAAAAACCATTACTGGTTTTATGTGAAAACTTTGACGTATTGCTAGACGGATTCGGCGCACCAGACCAAAGAAAGCTCATTGCTTTTTTACAAAAAAATCAACAAATCTCGCTAGTCACCACCGCTATCAACAAGATTGAGTCAGGCCCTTTCAAAGATTTTTTTGCCGTCGAATCACTTGAACCATTATCCTTAGACGAAGCCACGTCGTTGCTTATTAGTATTGCGACTTTAAACCAAAAACCCCACTTGGCCGACATATTTAACAGCCCTGCCGGCAAGGTCAGTATCAACGCCATACATCACTTGGCCGGCGGCATCAGTCGGGTTTATGTCGCATTTTCTCAAATGGTACAACACGACCCTCTAACTGAATTTAGCGATGTAATGTTGCGCATTCTCGACCAACTCGGTCCAGCTTATCAAGCTCGCTTAAAACACTTATCGCCACAACAACGCAAACTAATTGCATCACTGGCCAATAAACCAGGCACCACACCCGTGGTTGAAATAGCCAAATACAACCGAATGAGCCAGCAAACAGCTTCAGGCCAATTGAAGAAACTTCGAGACAGCGCTGACGTTAAATCTACTGCGGTGGGCCGCTCATCTCACTACGAAATTGCCACACCATTGATGCGATTAGCCTTGGTACTTGAACAACCCAAAAGCAAACCCGTTCACGCGCTACTGAACTTTTTAAGTCATTGGTTTGCCAGTCGTGAGCAAGGCCTTTTAACTCAAGATGGTGAGTGTTTTGTATATGATAAACATTGGTTGTACGAAGCTAATCGCCCGACATCTTTGCCGTTAAATATTCGAATTCAGCATCATATCACCAGTTATGTCGAGGCACTTGCTACAGATAGGCCTTGCCAGTTTATGATGTTAAGAGAAAAGATAACTGAGGTTGGCCAACTTTTACACGCCAAGCAAGACGAGGTGATGAATCTTGATCACATCAACCTTTTATATGGTTTGGCCTGTCATAATTTGATTAAAGACAACCACAATCACGCCTTGATTTGGTGTGAAGACCTTTATGATTTTGCTCAAATCATTAGCAGCGCCACACTATGGAAACACACTGCACAACTCACCATCAATCTAACGGCAATGTTTGCTGTAGCAGGCAGAGTTGTTGATACTGGGCAAATGCTCAACCAGCTCGAAAAACTCGAAACAGGTTTACACAACTTACCATTTTCTATCGCGTTATCGCATTGCCTAATTGCCAAAGCCAAGGGATATGCGTTAATCGAAGACAAGGCTAAAACCCAGCAAACATTAGAACAATTACGCATGAGGGCAGACAAACGAAACAACCCTCAAATCGCTGGGGCTTATGGCCATGCGGTAAAAGCCACCCTCACGTATGTTGCTGCCCAAGACAAAAAACTGGCTCTAAAACTGTTCAAACACGTAGAAGACATCAGCAATAAATATCACCATACCGAATTACTATTTTCGTGCGCCAGAGCGTTGTGGACCTCGTTACCAGAGGTTTTAACCTTTGCACGTATTGTAGAGTTAACCGTGCAGGTGAATACCTTAAACACCTTTAATCGAGAAATTTGCTTGCTGTTGCGTGAATTGGCGCAAAGACCTGAGCATGAGCAAGCAGTCAATCATGATTTGTTATGGCAAAAAATGGTGGTACTAGGCTGTGAGCCTGTGTTTGCAGCAGGGTGGGTGCAGGTAGGCTTGTATTTGGCGACTGAAACGCCGCCCAGATTTCATTCATGGCTCAATGGGTGCTTGCCCTTACTGAATGGCGAAACCAGCTTGCATCACAGTCGTAATGTTTTATTTGCTGTGCAGGCTTATCTTAACCATGAACAAGACCCTCACCAGTTGTTGGTGTTGCCGCAAGAAGAGCGCGTATTGGTGTTGGCTGCGCTCGCGGCAAAAAAAACCTAAGCCTCAACCTCGTCAATAGCAAAAGTCCGCCCCAACAGCACGCAAGCATTCGACTCAGGCACGGGTTTAGAGAAATAATACCCTTGTATTAAGCTACATTTGCGATCGGTTAAGTAGGTTAATTGCTCTGTGGTTTCAACGCCCTCGGCAATACAATACATACCCAAGCCATGGGCCATAGCGATGATTGAGTCGATGATTGCTTCGTCATTGCTGTCAATGCCAATGTCTTTAACGAATCCTCGGTCAATCTTGATGATGTCGATAGGGAATTCTTTAAGGTATTTGAGCGATGAATAACCAGTACCAAAGTCATCTAATGCCAGTATAAAACCAAACTCAGTCAGGCGGGTCATGGTGTCTATGGCTTTTTTAATGTCGATCATCAACGCGCTTTCGGTGATCTCAAAACGCACCGACGAAGCCGGTAATCCGCTAGCCCGCAGCAACAATTCACAATCGTCTGCCAAAGATTCCTGCTCCAAATCTTTCACTGACAAATTCACCGACAAATAAGGCGTATGCCCCATATCGTGCCAACGACGTAAATCGGTCAATCCCTGTTTAAGCGCGGTCTGAGTCATTTTAACAATTAGACCAATGTCTTCAGCCACCCCAATAAAATGATAAGGTGCCACCAGTCCGTTAACCGACTGCCAGCGCATTAACAGCTCGAATCCTTTTACCTTCATGGTGTCGGCGTCGACTATTGGTTGATAATAATTGATGAATTCGTCGTTAAGGTAGGCCTGCTTAATGTTGTTTTCTTGTTCTAACTTAACCCGCGCTTGCTCGTTCATTTCGACGGTGAAGTACTGGAAGTTGTTACGCCCTGCCTCTTTGGCATGATACATCGCAACATCGGCGCTTTTGAGCAAGTCGGTATGATCTTGAGCATCTTCTGGATACAACGCTATGCCAATACTTGGAGAAATACTCACGGTGTCTTTACCCAAACGAATGGGCTGGTCAATTTGGTCGATAATCTTCTGCGCAACATGACTGACATCTTCGATGTTGCTGTAAGATTCAAGCAACACCACAAATTCATCACCACCAAGGCGAGCAACAGTATCACCTTCGCGCAACACACTTTGTAGCCGCTTAGCGACATCTATTAGCAGCAAGTCGCCAACGTCATGTCCCAAAGAGTCGTTAACCTGTTTAAACCTATCTAAATCAATAAAAAATAACGCCATCGTAAAGCTGTAACGATGGGCATGTTCAATTGCGTGTTTGATTCGGTCAAGCAATAAAGCCCGGTTGGGCAAGCCGGTTAAACTGTCGTAACTGGCCAAGTGGCGCAGGTCATTTTCTGCCGCTTTTTGGGCAGTAATATCGGTTAATACAATCACGTAAAACGCGACTTCGTCGGCTTTGCCTGCCACCGCATTTATACTCATGATCACCGGATGTGCTTGAGAATCGCTATCGACCACTTGTTCTTCGCCCAACCAATGTTCGCCAGACAAAAGCTCGTTAAGTATTTCGGTATAAAATGCTTTCTTTTTGCGGTCAATGCCAATGATGAAACTGGCGCTGTCGGGCAGCACTTCAACGTCAACCAAACCAAAGGTATCTCTAAATGACTGATTGGCGGCAATCGGTTCTTGGTAAACATCAAGAATCAACACCCAATCACGAGTCTGTTTAAAGGCCTCGCCGAACAATCTTGCTTGCTCTTCGTTAGCTTTGGTTTCGGTGATGTTGGTATACGTGCCGGTGATACGCAGCGGTTTACCCTGCTCGTTTTTCTCAGCTACCATGCCCAAATCACGAAACCAGAACCAATCTGAGTTGCTATCTTTCATGCGATAGGTGCACTCAAAGTTGTTTTCAGGGTTAGCCAAAAACATCGCCCAAGCCGACTCGAAGTCACATTGGTCATTGGGGTGCACTAAATCAACATGTTGAACAAACGACAAATATTTGGGCAGGTTTTGATGGTTCAATAAATCACCAACCCGTTGCTCAAACATCACATTATGCTCAGCTTGCCAATCCCATACACCGCTACCACTGCCCTTTAAAGCAAGGCTTAATCGTTCTTCACTAACCACCACCTCTTGGTGAGCCTGTAATAATCTTTCTGCCTGACGTTGTCGCCTTCGCACCCAAACAAACACCAACGACAATAAAATCAGAAAATAGAAACCATAAGCGAGTGGCGATGCCCAAAACGCATAACTGACTGAAATATAAACCGACTTAGGGGCGCTCTCTATTCCAGATTGAGGCTCAACCGCCACCACCGAAAACGTATATTCGCCCGGCTGTAGCTGCGGAAACATAATCGAATTTTTGCGGCTTTCGGGGTATTTTATTGAATCTTTACCGGTTAATTCAAAACGATAACGCGTTTTGCTTTCGCGGGTGAAATTGAGGGTCGAAAAGCTAATTTCTAAGCCAATATCGAAATAATTAAGATTTAAATGAGTGCCACTTAAATCGGTCAGCGGCATCGACAGCTCTCTAGAAAGCAATCCCAGATTGGTGATCTTAACGTCAAAACTGTCATTGAGCTTGGTTTGAAACACCAAAGGGTCAAAAATGCTGATCCCCAGCATCGAGGCAAACGCTAACTTACCGTTGGTTAATCTAACCGACGAGTTGATATTGCCCCCACCATTAAATTCATTGGTAGCCAGTCCATCTTTAGTCGTAAAATGTTCTAGATGATGACTCGCACCGTCCAGACGAATAATGCCCTGATGAGAACTCAACCATAGGTCACCCTTTTCATCTAACTGCGGACCAAAAACAATGTTGTTAGGCAACTTGTTGGTCTGATCGTATTCGTGTTTTACCTCGAAAGTATCGGCATCTAACCCCACCAGACCATGTCCCGCGCTCACCAACCACAAAGTATTGTATTTATCGATAACCCAGCTTTCGACCGAGGTATAATCTTGCGGTTTAAAACCCGGAATTTCGTAGATTTGAGTGGCCTGATTACGTTCGATATCGTACAACCATAACTGTCCATAACTCGATACCAATATCGAATCAGGACGGTTGGGCAAACTGCCCATAAAGCCGGTGGTAAGCTCCGGGTTAAACGCGTCCTTAAGACCCGTCAACTCTGTTACTGTGCCTTGATTGGTGTCGTAACGGTAAAAACCATCTTCTGTTGCGAACCAAATAAATCCTTGCTCATCGAGGTAGTAACCCAGCCCCGGCTTTGCGACAGTTTCTTGTGCTTTTTGGTTGGCCATCAACATGGGTCTTTTGGTTTTTGTTTTGGTGTCAAATGCCACTAAAACCTCATCAAACTCGCCAGTGACCAACCATAAAATACCGTTTTCACCTTCCATGATCCGATAGATTGTTCCGCCATCTCGAACCGCTTTTTTGTTATCAGATATCAGGTAAGATTCGACATTGCCGGTGGCCAAATCAACCTTGTTCAAACCATTTTGAGTACCTGCCCACAATGCACCATCTTGGGTTTGATGCAGTGACCAAACAAGGTTATCGCTGAGCTGGTTAAAGCCAAATTTCTTGCGGTATATCGCCTTAAAAGCCGAGGTTTTAGGATTCCAGTAAAACGCGCCATCCATACGAGACGCCAGCCAGAAATTGCCCTGTCGGTCGACCACAATATCGCGAATATTATTATCAGTGATCTCAAATTTTTGATCGTCAGAGAATTCCCATAGTTTCTTCGCCATATGCGTGGCAGGATCATAACGATATAACCCTTCGTCGGTGCCGATATAAAAAATATCTTCAAAAGGTAATATGCGCCAGATATTGCGGTACTTTATCCGTTCTGTCGGGGTTGCTAATTGCTCTGTGCCTTCAATAACAGCTTGAATATTAGAGACATCAACCGAAAACAGCCCCTCTACAGTGCCAATCCACAATTGGTTGTTGAGAAAATGCAGTGATTTAGCGTTGGCCTGACCTTCGTTGGGTTTGGGATAGCTGGTGTGGGGTATCTTTTTAAATTGCCGGGTATTAACGTTCATTGCATAAAGGCCAGCTGAGGTCGCAATATACAAATGCTCACCCTCAAGGTGTAACGCACGAATGATGTCGATTTCGCTACCACGTCCGGTGATAGAAAAAATAATCTCTATACGGCCTGTATCGCGGTGAAACAATCGCAAGTTTTGGGTTGAAGCCATCCATAAATCGCCATTGTCTTGTTCGACAATGCCATCAACCAGCGTCACATCTGCAGATTTTCCCAGCAGATTTTCATCCAGCCGTTTGATGTATTTTTTGGTGGTCAAATTCAGTGTATACAAACCGGTGTTGACGTGGCTTATCCACATCAAACCGGTTGAATCTTGAAATATATAGGGTATGCGGGTGCCGTCGAAAATGCCTTCAGGCCCCTTAATGTTACTAACCTCGTAACCGTCATATCGATTCAAGCCGCCTTCAGTGGCGAGCCACAAGAAGCCATCACGGTCTACCAGTAGCTTGTTTACATGACCCTCTGACAGGCCTTCATCAGGTGATAGACGCATAAGTCGTAAAAAGTCAGACTCAGCAAAGCCGCCAAAACTGATAAACGCGCAGCATAACCACAGAAGCGCTGATATAGTGTTTTTAAAATCAAGATAGGTATAAGTTTTTGTCTTTATTTTCATATTCTTGGGTAATCTACTCGCACTCATACAAACAGGATAAATGGGTTTAATCGAAGCTTTGAGAGTTGGCACTTTGACTGCTAAATTAAGGTTAACACTAAATAAATATATGCTATTACCACCCGTTTAGGAAGCTACGGGCATAATAAAGTTAACCCGTTTGAGTATGCGCCCGCCAACAGTGCAGCTCTAACACGTGATAGGTTGCAATTTCTGACATTAAGCCGGATATTGTCTACAATTAAGCAATTCATTAATAATGTAGGGTTTCAAATTGGTTAAGAGCAGCAAATGGGGTAATGACGCTTGGGTTGAACATATCAGCAACAAAGAAATGCCGGCATTATCCTCTACTGTACGTATTCTAGAAAACCTTGCCAACGACGATACGGTCTCTCTTGCCAAAGTCGGTCAGTCGGTTTTGCACGACTATGCGTTAACTTCATCCATATTGAAAGTCGCCAACAGCGCCGCCTACATGGGTCGTAATCAAGTAACCACCGTCAGCCGAGCCGCTGTGGTACTGGGTTACACCACCATTAGAAATATCTGTATTACCGCCAAATTACTCACCAGCTTATTAAAAAACAAAAATTTCAGCGAAGCTGTTTATGAGCGCCTGCTCAAGCAAATGGCGCAGTCGTTTCATGCGGGCATGTTGACCCAAATGATGATGAAAGATTACGATGACAACACCAAAGAAGAGACATTTATAGCGGCATTGCTACATCATGTCGGCGAAAGTGCCTTTTGGAGCAGCGGCGGCAACATCACCAAAGAACTTGATGAAAAATTACAAAATATCGACCCCCTCGACAAAGCCGCGGTAAACAAAGTTGTCGCCAAACAGCTGGGCACCACCTTTGACAAAATCAGTGTGGGTTTGGCCACGACCTGGAACTTGGGTGACAATTTTATTCGTTCACTCGATAATCCCGACCAACGCACACCCGAAATGCAAATTGTCGACTTTGCCGACAGACTCAGTGCTTGTATTGCCAACCCAGCACACAGCGTCGAACATTTTACCGAACTGCTCAAAGATATTTGCGCGCAAACCGGCTACAAAGAAAAAGACTTGCGGGCAAAAATAGAACACTGCACGGGCAAAACCGAAGAACTACTCAAATCGTATGATGCCGGTCTTTTGGTTCAATATCTGCACCCCGATGCCGAAATTTTTCCCGACTCGCCTGACAACAACGTAATGCCCAAACTGTCTGATGAAGCCTTACAATTGCAGATTTTGCGAGAGTTGACCTTTTTAACCATGGAAAAAGGCGATTTTAACGTGGTTGTACAAACCGCTGTAGAAGGTATTTTTCGCGGTATTGGCATGGACAGAGTGGTGGTGATGCTAAAAAATACCAGTAAAAAGACCATCGAACCTCGGTTTATCTCCGCCGCCAACTCACAACAATTAAAAGAACAATTCACCCTAAACCTCAATACCATGGAAAATGTCTTCACTTACGCCTTAAAAAACAGTGAATCTGTTTGGGTGAATGATTTTGACGATGACAAATGGGCCAAATTGGTGAGTAAACCGATTCGTAATATCACTTGCGAAGATGGTTTCTTTCTAGCACCAATCATGTGGGACAAACACTGCATTGGTTTAATTTACGCCGACCGTTCGAACCGCAAGCACAACAAGCGGCCCAAGTTAGGTCAAAACGATTTTATGTCGTTTACCCACTTTACTCAGCAGACTAACCTTTGTTTGTCGATGATTTTGAAGCGTACAGGTTGATTTTTTAGCTTTGTTTTGTGACTCCACCAATTTGTGCAAACCTCACCCGGAGGATGGAGCGAGGCACGAGCTGTCGTTAGCGCTTGCGCGTAACCCATCAGTTGCTTGTCGTTAATCACAAAATCTTTGTATCAATTGAGGTTTTATTCATGATTCGCCATTGGGTTATGTTATCGCCCGATGGGTTACGGCTCGTTCCTCGCCTAACCCATCCTTCAATATGAGATGAAATAAGGCTTTGTCGCAACCTCCTTTACACTGACACATTAAGCGCTCTGAGGCCCAACCCACTTTCGTAACTGTTCATAAACCCTTTCATTATGCGCCAGTTGAATATGTAAGATTTTGGTGAATTCTTTGTGGTTTTCAGGCAAAAATGGCAAGTGGTGCCGCTGTTGTTTCGATTGACCCGTCGCGCTGTATTTACGCACTAGGGCATCACCAAAAAACTGGCTGAAAATTGAATCACTGTCTTCATGAACCGTGCCGCTTATCACGTAATGTTCAGCTCCTTCAAGCAATGGTACGGTGCCTTTATTGTTATTAAGCAATCCGTCTGGGTCTTGTCCTTGCCAATCTTCGTCTCGAACATAACCGTAACGTAAATCTTTAATGCCTGCGCTTCGCATGTTAATGATCTCAGCGACAAAGCGAGTATAAGGCAAAGGCGTGGTATTGAGCACATTGGTCACAACATTGCCAAACTTCTCTAAATCGGCGCCTAAATGCGGCGATCCGATGAAATGCAATTGACGTACTTTTTGTGACCAGCCACCACTGTCTTTAATACCAATAGAGTCTTGAGAGTCATAATAACAAGCACTGCGGGTAACCAAACCACCCATGCTATGGGTAATGAAAATAACTTCTTCTACGTCAACCGGATAAACCGATAGCAATTGAGTCATCAATTGCGCCAGCATTTGGCCATTGTGAGAAATATGCAAGCCAGTGTTGTAGCGCACGTAAATTGGGGTGTAACCCAATTCGTCGGCCAATTTTGTGGCGTAAGTGGTGTGAGGGTTATCGCTTAATTCCCAAACACTTTCAGTGCAACCTAAACCATGGACCATAACGCAGAGTTTTTTGGTAGCTTTAGGATATACCCGCTGCAACGATTGTTGATTTAATTCAATAGCATGATGGTTAAAATAAAAAGCCATTTGAACAGCAATGGCAATGCCTTTTTCATCAAGGTAATCACCAACCATGCCATTGAGAATAGACAAACCCTTGTCTGAGGCCTTTTTGGCTTTGCCAGACAACAAATCCCAGCGCTGGCGCCACTGTTCTTCGGTTTTTTCAATATGCTGTTTGATGTTGTCTAACTTAATACCTGCGGCTTTTTTCACTGTTATTCCTTTGTCTTTTTCGGCTACGTCTTCATATTAGCACTGTTTTAACAATCACCGCACAATCACCGTACAATCAAAAAGCGAGCCTCAAAGTAATCAGGAAAACTCCGGTAAGTATTCACGTAGTCTTTCCAATTCTTAAAATATCCACCCAAATAATCTAACTGATAATGATTATTCTCAAACGCCCCACCGGTATCGGCAAGCACGGCCAAACGGTGCTCGCCATTATTGCTCAACATCACCAGCTTGCCTAAGCCCCAGTGCTTTAAATCTCCGGCTACCGTCACCATTGAGTGAATCGGTATCTTGTATCCGGCATCTTTGCCATAACCCAGTGGCCCCATGGTCTCTTTAAAATACCAATAGCGTTTTTGTTCACGCTTTTTTAAACCACGCTTGTAGCCAATGCCATTGTTACGATGCACGTTAAAAAACCTAGCGCCATCAAAGGTATCTATCTTAACGGTGCCCTGCATCAAGGTGTCTTCAAGGTCATCTCGCGACAACCACAACAAAGGTTCGGCCCATTTGTTTTTGTCGAGCACGCCCGTCAACACTTGCTGCTTAGTAAAACGATAACGCACAATACTGTCTTTTTTGGCGTCGGCCTGCTCTAGCGATAACCCCTGCTCATCAAAAGGGAGTGAATATAGTGCGTGGGGCATATTGGGCGATTTTATATTACTGCCAGTGGCCAATTTGATGTAATACTTAGTCAGTAAAATTTGGTCGTTAGGGATATTTTTAAGCAGCGGTTTGCCTTTTTCAAACTTGGCAGATTGTTGCTTGTCGGGTCGCCAGCGAATCATCTTAAAGTGTTTACGAATAAATGCCGGGTCTGCCAAGCGGCTTTTACGCCCCGCTTTAACATCTGCTTGTTGCACCTGACAAACGAACTTCAAGGTTGCCTTAACTTGAGCCAAATCAACACCAAAACGGCTTAAAACACCGGCTTTAATCGCCATAGGATCATATTTTTTGCCCTTACTAAGATAATTTTCTGAGCCTTTGGCCACAGCGCATAAATCGGCAGCTGACTGTTTGGCCATGACACCATTTAATGGTTGTTTATCAATAGAGTAGAGGTTTTTATCTGCCAAAACAGGACTCGTAGCCAAGCCCAGTAACAAAGGTAAAACAGCAAGTTTATTCATCATAAGGAGGTGTTTTTCTCAATTTTTTCTTAGACCAAAGAAATATCACAGACACAAACACTGTCTATTATTAGAGTTCGCTCAGCAGTATACGCAAAAGCGACGTTGAACCATAGCCTACTATATTGACAATAAAGGAAGCAGCAACCATGCAAATCAATATCGCTAAAAAATCAGATGCCAAAGAACAGGACGTTACTGACGAGCGCATTTATCGCGACCGCCGCAGTCTATTGAAAAAAATGGGCTTTGTTGGTGCCTCTGCGCTGTTGTCGGGTTCTGCTCAGGCCGACCTGTTTGATGTGTTTTCTGATAAAAAAGAACCCGGGTTCAAAGTCGAGCCACTAAAATTCAAGGCCGACAAACAAAACGAGGCGATGAAACAAACCCCCGAACAAAAAGCCACTCATCACAATAATTTTTATGAATTTGGCACCAAAAAATCAGATCCTGCCGAAAACGCGCAAAATTTTAAGGTCAACCCATGGCAATTAGAAGTAAAAGGGGCGGTAGATAAACCATTAACGCTCGACTACGACGACCTACTAAAATCATTCCCACTTGAAGAGCGCATTTACCGCTTGCGCTGCGTAGAAGCTTGGTCGATGGTCATCCCATGGGTTGGGTTTTCATTAGCCTCATTACTGACAAAAGCCGGCGTGGGCTCTAAAGGCAAATTCGTTAAATTCACGACCTTAAAATCGCCCACCCAAATGCCCGGACAAGCCAACCGTTTCAAGGGCGGCGGCATCGATTACCCGTATGTTGAAGGCCTAACCATAGAAGAAGCAATGAATCCGCTGACCATGTTAGCGGTAGGCATATACGGCAAAACCCTGCCACCACAAAACGGCGCACCGATTCGTTTGGTGGTACCGTGGAAGTATGGATTTAAAAGCATCAAATCAATCGTTAAAATAGAACTGACCGAACGCCAACCCATTAATTCATGGAATCAGTTACTGCCCAGCGAATATGGTTTTTACGCCAACGTAAACCCCGAAGTCGACCACCCCAGATGGAGCCAAGCCAGCGAACGGCTAATCACCAGCGGCGGTTTGTTGTCACGCAACCGTATTCCTACCCTGCCCTTTAATGGTTATGCCGAAGAAGTCGCAGGTTTGTATAAAGGTTTAGATTTAAGGAAAAACTTTTAGTGACCACAGACCTGATGAAAAAGCCTCTGCTGACAATGTCACGCAAGATATTGCTGTTTAAAGCCTTTGTTCACATCAGCGCATTATGGATTGTCATCGACCTTTATTACAAAGCCATCAATGACTTACTAGGCAGCGATCCGGTTAAAGAGGTCATTCACTCTACCGGTATTGGTGGTTTAAACCTGTTGTTAATCACCTTGGCAGTCTCACCACTGGCAAAAAAATTCAAACTCAGTTGGTTGATGCGAAGCCGCCGCCTGCTGGGCCTATACGCCTTCCTTTATGCCTGTTTACACTTGGTGAGCTACGCCGCTTTTGAGTTGCAATGGGACTTGTCGTTGCTCACCAGCGAAATCATCAAACGCCCTTACATCACAGTTGGCATGGTGGTATTTAGTCTGTTGTTAATGTTAGCCGTCACCTCGCCAGATTATTGTAAACGCAAGCTGGGTAAACGCTGGCAAAAGCTGCATAACTACAATTATTTGATCATTTTACTGGTACCAACGCATTTTTATTGGTCGGTTAAATCAGATGTTTTAGAACCGCTAATTTACTTTTTTATGGCTTTTGTGATGCTTTATTTTCGGCGAGATAAAATCAAACAGATGTTGCGTAAAACCAATTGATTTAATCGTAGGGGCAATTCCCTGTGATCGCCCTTTTTTGATAAAATCTGCCTTGTCGAATGCGACGAATCCCACCTTGCAATCCCCACAACCCCGCCTAAACTTATTGTTCCTAATCAGGCATCCCTGCTAATTTTCAACAACAAAAAGGCAAGAGGTTAAACATGAACTTAAACGATGTAGATAGCGTTGCGATTTATCCGGCCATTGGTATTGCTCGTATCGGCAACAGTAAAAACGAATATTTCATTGGTTCAACCATTCCCGGGCAACCCGCCCAAGACGACAGCGATTTTCGAGATAGCGAAGGTAAAATCAAACGCCAAGCCGCCCAGTTTTATATTTACGGCCTAGATAAAAACGGCAAAATCCTTGGCGAGCTTAACCTTGACCAAACAGGCGTAACCATTGACTGGACTGTAGAAATTGCCAACAAAAAAGCGTCTTGGTACGAGTTTGATATGGCTTTAGACATTCCAGCAGCCAATGGCAAATATGATGCAAACGGCGTGAGCACGCCAAATGGCCTGCCACTACAAAGCCCAATGCGTAACCGCGAATATCAAGGTGCGACACGTAAAGAATTAATGATTGAACCATCACCGCAAAACATCAGCGGTAAAGACGTTAATGGCAAAGACTATCAATTTAATGACGGCGAAATTAATGGCAAAACAGTAAAACTAGGTGAAGTGCGCACCGATGACGCTGGCCGCTTACTTTTTTTGGGTGGCCGAGGCAAATCCAAGTCGTTTAACGGCAGCAAACTGACCACCTTTGCCAATAACCAAGGTTGGTATGACGATACGTCTGACGGCCCAGTCAATGCAAAAGTTTGTATCACAGACGATAATGGCTCACGAGAACTCACTGCAATTGGCGCATGGGTGGTCACCGCACCACCAGATTTTGCCGTTGGGGTTCAGGCGTCAACCACAGGTTACGACCTGCTGCGTAACATCGCCGCGCAAGTTCACCCACATTGCATTACCGACAAACCCGAGTTTTTTCGAGATATTTATCCAATGCTCAGCCACCAAACCATCAATCAATGGGTTAATGCGGGTATCTTGCGAGACTATGGATGGGGTAGTGGTTATGATTTTGATTGCGACGAAATAATCAGGCGCGCAGCCAATCCTTCTGACAAAAATAGACCCTTTCGCGAGTCGATATTGTCGTCTTGCCGCAACCCAGATTACAAAACCCAGCAAACTCAGGCATGGCCGCCACTGTACGGTGACGCCATGACAACCAGTTCAAGCAATGAAGATCCTCGGGCTTGGCTGGCAGTCACCGACCTACAATATGCTCACCTAGAACAATGGGCAAAAGGCAACTTTGATGTGGTAAAACCCACAGGCCCCCTAAAATGGGATGACATGACACCCGAACAACAAGCCAACGGCCTAACCGAAGCTGCACTAGAACAAACGCTTGGTGGGCCTTTTCACCCCGGCTGTGAATTCACTTGGCCAATGCGCCATGCCATCATGTACGCCAACGACTTACCGTTTAGAATAAAACGCCGAGATAATGCCCAAGAGAATTTTGGCGTTGCAATAAGCCCCTATATTGCACTGGCACCGGGCGGCCCGCTTGACGGCAGCAGCCCCGGCGACATCACCAAATGGATGGCGGTACCGTGGCAATCAGACACCTCAAGTTGCTTGTCGGCTTACAGTATCTTTAGCGGCGAGTATCTGCCCACCTTCTGGCCAGCTAGGGTACCTAATGACGTACTGACCGAAGACGATTTTAAAGTACTACAAGACCCCAAAGCCAGCGACGACGAAAAAGTTGAAGCCTTTAGTGTTGGCCAGCGCAAAAAATGGTTACGCGGATTTATATACAATGACCAAGGGCAATTCCTTAACGGCACCAGCATTGACGCGCGACTAAAAGGCATCAACAAATTCGTAAAACACTGGGACAAGGCTGGCATAGTGTTGCAAAAACCACTCGACGCAGAACCCGACTCAAGCAAGGAATTATTCCCTGAATTGGTGTGGGTCGAAACCGGGCGTCAGCTCAAAGAAGAAAAAGACGAAGTAGGCACCGATAAGCCAGATTGGATGAGCGTTAATCCAAGAACACTGCGTTAGCGTGTCGTCGATAAAAGACAGGCCAATCTTAGTGGTTGGCCTTGGACCTGCGGGTTGTGCAGTTGCTAACTTCTTGGCTCGACTGGGGCTTGAAGTGGTCGCGATTGACCGCAGTACTGAAGCGCAATTATCTACCCGCCTACGCATTGGTGAAAGCCTGCCACCAGACGCCAAACACTTACTTAAACAGCTGGATGTTTGGCAAAACTTCGAAGCTGCCAACCACGAAAAATGTTATGGCAATCAAGCCTATTGGCATAGTGATAAACCTACCTTTCATGATTTTATGAAACACCCACAAGGCCACGGCTGGCACATCGACCGAGCCGAATTTGAGCAAATGTTGCGAGACAAAGCCAAAAACCTCGGCGTTGCCATTCATGCCGATACATCTATTGGCGAATTGGTCCGCGATGGTGACATTTGGCAAGTCTCGTTAAAAAACAACGATTTATGCCCAGCGCCACGCGAGTTTTCGTTTGTGATAGACGCAACAGGTCGCCAAAGCTGGGTTGCCCGAAAACTTGCCATTGAACGATTATATGAGTCCGAACAACTGGCTTTGGTGGCTTTTTTACAAACCGGGCAAGATTTAAAAGACAGCACAAGTTTGGTTGAAACTGTCGAAAACGGTTGGTGGTACAGCGCCAAGATTCCTAACGGGAGGGTAGCGACCGCTTTTATGTTTGACCCTCGTCAACAACAAAAAACGGTAACTGCTGGCGTCGAAAACTGGCAAAGTTTATTGGCACAAAGCCAGCACACAGCCAAACGTTTGGCAGGGCTTAACAATGCCTGTGAATATGAGCTGCTGGCGCCACCTAAAATCGTCGCTGCCGACAGCGGGATATTACAACAAGTTTATGGCGAAGGTTGGCTGGCAGTGGGTGATGCAGCGATGACATACGACCCAATTGCCTCTCACGGATTAATGATGAGCATGGTCAGTGCCAGAGATGCAGCAGGCGCGATTAATGGTTTGGTTAACGGTCGTGATGATACGATGAAGATGTACGCACAGCGCATGTGCGAGTCATTTATGCAGTATTGTGAGTTGCGGCGGGCGTTTTACCGGGCGTGAAGACTATCGACAAAGAAACTTAACCAATCGTTACCCTGTGATATTTGCCGTAGGGTGCTTTCGCGTAGCGAAATGCGAGGCACGAGCAGCTTTGCGCACCATAATGTCACTCCCCATCATCCAACTGCATACCAGGTGGTCATGTTCAAAGGTGCACGTAGCGCCTCAGAACCTCGGCCCTTACTACGCACGGACACCCTACATTGGGCCAAATCTCCAAAACGAAAAAAGGAGGGGCGTAAGCCCCTCCCGAAAGTAAGGAACAAAACATTCCTATACAAGAGAACATGGTTACCTAACCTCACCTTGGTATGAGGTTCAGGGTTTAAATCTGTTGATTCGCCTAATACTACGTTGGTGTGAACGCTTATTCTCACCACGCATACTTTTTGCACCGTTAATGGTTTGAATCAAGCGAGTGTGGTGCTTGCCCAGTTGTCCTTCAACAAAAGAGGGTGTACTGGCAGCCGTTTTATTTGTAGCATCAAACGAGTGGCTTGCCAGTACATTCATCGACGAATAAGTGAGAATAACAGCAATACTTACAGCGATTTGTCTAAATGTTTTCACAGCCTGTATTCCTGTAGTTAGATTGCATTTTGAGTATTCAATCATTGTTATTATTCTTGTCGTTCTTATTGTTCTTGTGTAATTGTTTAACCGCCGAAAGTCTTACGCTGCCAGTCGATGCAAAAACGATAACAACTGTGAAAATAATTTACAACCAAGCAACAATTCACTTACAGGGAACAAACAATTGGGTTTTACTTGCGCTTTTTGTAATCATTTCTTTACAGTCGAATGATTTTAACTCATCAAAAAATAGTCGTAAATTGCGCCGTAAGCCGCACAATATATGACCCCACCTCGTCAGGCGAGACTCAGTTTGAATGCAGCAATAAAAAATCACCGCTGTATTGATTAGATTACAGTCAAAAAACCCTCAATAAACAGGCCAATTCGTCTTGATTTATTTAATGAAGACGTCAAACCAGTTAGTTTTATTATTTAATTTCAATAACTTAAATCTTATAAACGAACCAAAATAAATCTGAGATACCCCTCCAGATATTTATTGATAACGCCTAGGAATAGTCTATTCCATAACGTTATATACAAAAACAAGTCGTTCACTGTGACTGTTTATGCAGTTATTTTGATTGCAGTTGCACCATCTACAGCTCATTTAGTCACTTTAAAACCCATAACCAAGTCACAGAGTAGTCAATTATTAAACATAATGGGCTCACTAATTCCCCATTTGAAAATTGTAAATCAACAACGAAAGCTAAAATAAAGGTTAAACTGAAGAAAGTGGCTGTATTTGGGGATTGTTAAGGTTTTGAGATACCTTGAGATACAGTTTCAAAGTTGCGCCATGCAACAAAACCATTGATTTTGATCACAAATGAGGTAAAGATTTAACGAACAATAGTGACTTAATGAAGTTAACTTAAAATGATTCGGTTTATTCTTGGTATATTTGCCCTGCTACTTAGCGGTTGTGCGGTCATTGGTTCCAAAGAAGTCCTTGTTATCAATGATGACTCCTCATGGCAACCTGTACAAAACGCATCTCAAAGCAGTTATCAGCTCAAATGCGAAAAGGTATCACTAAAAATCAATGAAGTTGTCTTTAACACCAAAACTGAGGCCTTTGGCCCCATCATCCCAGTGATTCCCTCAGGAAATGGCCAATACAACTCGCAACAAAACCTGGTGTTGTCGCTGCTGATATTGGGTGAGATTAAGTCACATAACTATAATGAAAGCGATTTTCTCCTGTCGGTTTTATCATCCGATAGCCCAATAAAACCCGTTTCAGCGGCGCTTAACAAACGCAGCGCAAAACCCTTTAAGACCCCGAATGATTTATGGGTAAATTACCAGCTAATTTTTCATTTTGAGCAAAAACTGGCAACAATAAACACCCTATCGTTAGACTTAAAGTTACCTTTTGAGGGTTGCAAAGTACCTACGTTGCATTTACACCGGGCAAAAATTAGCAATAATGAATTTATTCTCTCTATGGGGCCTTAGTGACCAATATTATTTTTACGGATGTATCAGCAAACTGAACTAACAAGCAAAACATGCCATAGAAACTATACTGGTATGAATAGGACGATGAATAGCATTGGAAAAAACAAGTGAGTGAAATCAAACCCCAAATTTTAGTTGTCGACGATGAACCCAACAATCACGTTGTTTACGATCGGATTTTAGCACCGCTACAATTAGAATTGGTTAAAGCATTCTCGGGCCAACAAGCATTGAGCATGGCGCATAAGCATGATTTTTTTCTGATCTTGATGGATGCCAATATGCCCAACATGGATGGATTTGAAACCGCCTCTTTAATTCTTGAACACCCCAAAACCTCACACATTCCCATTATTTTTATCACTGCATTTACCAAAGACGAGATATTCGAATTTAAAGGTTACGCCAGTGGTGCCGTTGATTACATGACCAAACCAATTAACGACGAGGTGTTGCGTCAAAAAGTTGGGGTTTTTCATCAGTTATATTGTGAACGGACGCAATTAAAACGCGCGCTTGAAAAAATCGAACGGCAAAAAGAAGCGCTAACACGAAAAACCCAAGATCTTGAACAACGAAACCGCGAAATCATCGCTACCCAAAAGAAACTGTTATTGTCAGAAAAGCTAGCGCAACTAGGCAACCTGATGGCGGGTGTTGCCCACGAACTCAACAATCCGGTCAACCTTGTCAATCTATGCATTAAAAACCTAGAAGTCGACCTAATCAAATGCCGAAAATTCATTTTTGCCTTGGCAGGCGAAGATGCCGAAGAAGCCATTCTTGAGCAATTTAGGCTCAAATTCGATCCACTGGCCAAACACGTTGCCCTAATCGAAGATGGTTCAGAACAAATAAAGACCATCGTTAAAGATTTGAAATTTTCCAGCTCAATGAATGACAGTGAACTGTCGACGGTTTATATCACTGACAATATCAACTCAACACTGAATCTGGTCAGAACCAAATACAAACAACAGGTAGAACTTGTCACAGATTTTAAATCCAACCCCGAGATCACCTGTTATCCGGCAAAACTCAATCAGGTGTTCATGAACCTTGTTGTAAACGCTTGCGATGCACTGTTAGCCAAAGAAGATAAAGACAATCCAGACGAAATTATTGGCCAAATCATCGCCGGTTGCGAACAAAAAGGAGACATGGTAGAAATTGTCATTAAAGACAATGGCTGCGGCATGACTGAGCAAACCAAAAACCAGCTGTTCGAACCTTTCTATACCACCAAAAGCATCGACGAAGGCACCGGCCTCGGGTTATCGATTTCATACGATATTGTCCATAAACATGGAGGCGAATTGACTGTAGAATCTGAACTTGGTGTAGGCACTGTTTTCACTTTGACTTTGCCGGTTGGCAACACAGATCAAGAATAAGCTTAAAACCATTATTGATAACAACCCGTAAACAGGTGCTTAAATCCCTTCGATAGAAATCCATTTTTACAACAGATTTGTTTTAAAACAAATCTGTTGTAAAAATGGATTTCTATCGAAGGGA
>CALKGI010000251.1 GCA_938085045.1 uncultured Alteromonadaceae bacterium | reverse complement strand
GCTGCTCCCCACGTTATTCATCAGAGGCTGTTTTTCAATATCACCGATAAGTTTGTTCAATTCTTGCTCCTGCGCATCCGTCCATTGTGATTTATCAATGGCCAACTGACTTCTCTTAGACTTCAACCAAATCAACACCATAGTAAACAACACAAACATAATCGGCAGTAACCATAAAATCAGCGTTGCTGCGGTCACTGGCGGTTTGTAATAAACAAAATGGCCGTAACGCTCAACCATAAAATTAACGACTTGGTCTTTGTCCTGACCTTGCATCACCAGTTTGTAGACTTTATTTCGTAGGTCTTTGGCGACGCTGGCGTTAGAGTCTGCAATATTCTGATTTTGACACTTAGGGCAACGCAACTCATCAGCCAGCTCCATATAAAGCGCACGCTGGTGTGGGTTATCGAACTTATGAATTTCTTCCTCTGCAAAAGCTACCGTTGAAAACAGCAAAGACAACAACATGACTTTGAATAATTTAATCATAATTTGCCCCCATCACTGTTTTTACTTGCAGATTTAAGCTCAGCATACTTAGCAGCGAATTTACCTTCCCATACCCGAGGATTAATATCGCCAAGGTGATGAATGCGAATAACGCCTTTTTCGTCAACCAAAAATGTCTCTGGCGCACCTGTCACGCCCAAATCCAGCAACGTTTCGCGAGTATTATCGAAGATATTGAATTGATAAGGATTGCCCAATCGAGAAAGCTTATCTTTTACGTCAATGCGCAGTTGCTGCATATCAAAAGTATCGCCAAAATCAGGGTCTATCTCTTGGTCGTAATACAAGCCAACAATTTTCACGCCCTGCTTGCGCAGTTCGGTCAAGTACGGTAATTCTTGATCACAAGTGATGCACCAAGTGCCCCAAACGTTGAGCAAAAAGGGTTCGCCAACCAAATCATCTTGAGTCCACTGTTTTTTGTCATCCATCAAATCATACAAGGCAAATTGCGGCAGTATTCGGTCGACGGCAGCAGACTCTCGCGTTCGAGGGTCAGAAAACAACGCTTTGAGCAAAAATCCCACCAACACAATAAAAATGGCCAACGGCACCAAAAAGAACATTAATTTTTTGATGTTTTCACTTTTTTCAGTACTCATGACTGCACCTCAGGTACCAAATCAGATTGTTCAATCTCGTTCTCTTTTCTACCAATTAACGATTGTCGCTTGGCACGATAACGTTTGTCGCCCATGGCAAACAAACCACCCAATGCGATAATCAAACCACCAAACCAAACCCAGCGTATAAACGGTTTGTGGTAAACACGCAGTGCCCAAGAGCCATCTTTAAATTGCTCACCTAAGGCAACAAACAAATCTCGCGTTATTCCAGCATCTACCGCAGCTTCGGTCATTGCTGAGCGTTGCACGGTATAAAAACGTTTTTCGGCAACCATATGCGCGACTTTCTCGTTCTCATATCGAACGTCAACAACCGCAGCATGACCGGTGTAGTTTTCTGCGGTAATGTCTTTGATTTGAACAAACTCAAATTCGTAACCAGCTAAAACCACAGTATCACCCGTATGCATTCGCACATCTTTTTCAACACCGTAAGACGAGGTTAACACCATGCCGATGATAGACACTGCAAAACCCATATGACCAAGCACCATTGCCCACTCACTACCTGTCATATTAGATAACGCAGCCACGCCTTTTTGCTGCACTTCTTTTTTCGCCAGCACTGACTGAATGGTCGAGATCATAATCCAAATAGCCAAGATAACCCCAAGCAGCGCCATGTTTTCGACCTCTGAACGGGTGAGCGTCAACATCAAAAAGCCCACAACAATACTGATACCCAGTGCGATAAGTACGGGCTTTTTCAAAGTAGCTAATTTGTTTTGCTTCCAGCGCATTAACGGTGTTACACCCAACAAGGCAACAAATGGCACTAACAAATAGCCAAAGATTTCAGAGAAAAACGGTGAACCGATAGAAATTGAACCAAGACCCAACTCTTTGTGCACCATTGGCAAAAAGGTGCCTAGCAACACAACCAAAGTTGCTACGGTTAAGATAATGTTGTTGCCCCACAAGAACACCTCGCGCGAAAACATTGTATATTTCACATAGCTTTTCATGTGGGTCGCTTTAATAGCGTATAGCGTTAAACTTGCGCCGATAACAACCGCCAAAAAGCCCAATATAAACAAACCACGTTCAGGATCGCTCGCAAAGGCATGAACAGATACGACAATACCCGAGCGCACCAAGAATGTGCCTAACAAGCTTAACGAGAAACCCGTAATGGCCAAAAGTACTGTCCACGACTTGAAAATACCGCGCTTTTCAGTCACTGCAAAAGAGTGAATTAAAGCAGTAGTAATAAGCCAAGGCATCAAGGATGCATTTTCTACCGGATCCCAAAACCACCAGCCGCCCCAGCCAAGTTCGTAATATGCCCACCAGCTACCAACAGTGATACCCAAAGTCAAAAATACCCAAGCCGCAACGGCCCAAGGTCGTGACCATTTGGCCCAAGTTGAATCGAGTTTACCGGTCAGCAAAGCTGCTATAGCGAACGCAAAAGACACCGATAACCCCACATAACCCATGTACAACAACGGCGGATGAATGATCATCGCGAAATCTTGCAACAACGGATTCAAGTCTCGCCCATCAACCGGAAAATACGGCAATAAAGATTCAAATGGGTTAGACATCAATAAAATAAATAAATAAAAACCAAGGCTAACAAGCCCCATAACCCCAAGTACTCGGGCACGAATCAGCAGCGGAATGGCTTTTGAACGCAGCGCAACGGCCGCCATCCAAATAGAATAGATAAACACCCAAAGCAAAAACGAGCCTTCGTGTCCGCCCCAAACGCCAGTTACCCGGTAACGTATTGGTAATAAGGAGTTAGAATGACTGGCTACATAAGAAACAGTAAAGTCATTGACTACAAACGAATAAGTCAGCGCCAAATACGACAATAGCGTAAAAAAGAATGCGCCTAAGGCCAAAGTGGGGGCGCTATTCATTAATTGAACATTACCCCGCTTGGCACCCCACAGCGGAAAGATGGCCAGCATGGTGGCCAGCACCATGGCGATAACTAATGAGAAATAACCCAGTTGTGGGACCATGATATTATCCCTTTGTGTTGTCTGACGTTTTAGAATAATCGGATTTTACGTGCTTAATGCCCTTCACCGCTTCGGCCACTTCTGGCGACATGTATTCTTCATCATGTTTGGCGAGTACTTCAAATGCTTTGATTTCGTTGGCTGAGGTCAAGTGACCTTGAGCGATAATACCCTGCCCTTCACGAAACAAATCAGGCAAAATCCCCGTGTAAGTGACCGTGATGATTGGACCTGAATCCATCAAATCAAAAGACACATCAAGTGATTCTTCATCGCGCCTGACCGACCCCTCTACCACCAAACCACCAATGCGCAAACGCTCACCCACTTTGGGCTTAATGCCAGTTTCATTTTTACCGTTAACGATTTCGCTAGGGGTATAAAACAAATCCATATTTTGCCCAGCAGAGTACAAAATCAACCCGATGATCAGGCTAAAACCCACTACACCTAAAAGGGTGAGATAAAGGCGTTGTTTACGGCGTGGATTCATAATAAGTCGGCCTCTTTGGCTTGGTTAATGCGTTTTTCACGGGTCAATGACTCGCGTACTTCTTTGTGAATTTGTTTGGTTTTTTGAATGCTTGCCACTGTAACGGCGATTAACACCAGCAGTGTAAAACCCCAAGAAAGCCAAACGTAAGTGGCGTATCCGCCCATGGCCAAAAAGGCCTCAATAGATTCAAACTGCATGATTGTCGCCCTCCATCACCATCTTTTTAACCCAAGGTCGATGCTTTTCTCGTAGCAGTATTTGGTTTTGCATTCGCACACAACCCAAATAAGCCAACAAAAAACCAAAACCGATAATATTCATCAACAGCGGCCAGTACATGCTCATTTCCATCGACGGTTTGCCCATTTTGCTTACCGTGGCACCTTGATGCAAAGTGTTCCACCACACCACCGAATAATGAATAATAGGTAAGTTAATTGAACCCACAAGCGTGAATATAGACACCGCCTTGCCCGCTGTATTTTTGTCTTCGAAGGCGTTATACAGCGCCAAAATGCCAATGTAAATAAATAACAGAATTAATTCAGACGTTAAGCGTGCATCCCATACCCACCAAGTGCCCCACATAGGTTTGCCCCACGCTGCACCTGTTAACAAGGCGATAAGCGTAAACCCAATACCAATAGGTGCAACGGCGATGATATACAATTCAGACATTTTGATTTGCCAAACCAGCGCAATAAAAGCGGCTATGGTCATTGCGGCATAAGCCCCCATCGATAATATCGATGCTGGTACATGAATATAAATAATTCGAACGCTTTCACCCTGTTGATAATCAGGCGGCGCAAAAAGCAAACCCCATACACTACCAGTAACGAGTAGACCAAGGCAAATAATGCCAAACCAAGGACTTAAACGGCCGCACAGCTGATAGGCTTTTTCAGCTTTGGCCCAAGGATGTAACCATTTCCACATAATTAACTCACACTCACTTTAAGGGAAGATGACACTGCAAACGGACCCAACATCATCGCCAGAATCAAAAACGCCGTCAAAACGGCCAATTGTCCATTATAAGGCGAATTGCTCATCGCGTTGTCTACAGCAGACGTGGCAAAAATCAAGATAGGGATGTTCAACGGCAAAACCAACAGGCTAATTAGCACGCCACCTTTTTGCAATCCCACGGTTAATGCTGCACCAATGGCAGCAATTATACTTAACAAAGGCGTCGCTACAAGCAGTGTTAATATCACCGCAAGCAAGCCCGATGCGTTAACGTTCAAAAATGCAGCTAGCAAAGGTGAAATCAAAATAATTGGCAAACCTGATGTGCACCAATGTGCCGTCATTTTGGCCATCACCACCACGGGCAAAGGCACTGGCGACAGTATCAGTTGCTCTAAAACACCATCGTCATAATCTTCTTTAAACAGTTTTTCGACCCCAAGCAATGTCGACAGCAATGCGGCAATCCAAATAACCCCGGGTGCAACACGTTGTAACAAATCAGGCTCAGGTCCAATGCCGATGGGGAACAAAATGATCACTAAAACATAAAAAAACAACGGATTAACCACGTCGACTTTTTGTCGCAACGCCAGTTTAAGGTCGCGTTTTAAAGTTGCACTGTAAACTGCCCAATTTGAAAGAGCCATTAGAACTGATACTCCAATCGAACGGTTTTGAGTTGCTCAAAATTGGCGGTTAAATCTTGATGGGTGGTCAATACAATCATGCCGCCGCTATCAAGGTGTTGTTGAAATTTAACCTGCAAGCCATTCACCCCTTTTTTATCAATGGCAGTGAAAGGTTCATCTAAAATCCAAAACTTTGCTTCACTAAGCCACAACCGCGCCAAAGCTACTTTACGTTGCTGCCCAGCAGATAATTGACTAACCGGCACATCTTCAAGCCCTACCAGCCCTAAACGCCCCAACAGGTCAAAAACATCTTGGGTATTATTGTTATCTTGATGAGAGTTGTGCAATTGCATCCAAAATTGGACATTTTCAATCGCAGACATATGCGGATTAATGGCCGCTTTATGGCCAATAAACAATAGGTCTTGATT
>CALKGI010000250.1 GCA_938085045.1 uncultured Alteromonadaceae bacterium | reverse complement strand
ATCAATGTACCCACAACAGTAATGATAATACCTTCCCACATCAGCTGCATAATCAAACGCTTGCGACTCGCACCAATGGCAATACGAATAGCCGATTCTTTACCGCGCTGAATTGCGCGGGCAAATAGCAAGTTACTGATGTTAATACAGGCTAGCAATAAGATGAAAACGGCAATAACATTCAGCGTCAGCAAAAAGTTACGAATAACCGCGCCCATATCATAATCAACAAAAGAGGTCACTTGAGAGCGAATGAATTCCAGCCCCGGAAATTGTCCAGCACGCTGAGCAAAAGCATCTTTAACCAAACGGTCTAGCTGAACTTCAATATCTGCGCCGCTAACACCGTCTTCCAGTCGCATAAACACTTCAACATAATCATGGTTACTGATGACCGGATTGAGGGTTTCTTGGCCCAGTGGCAACCAGATATCATGAGAAATGGGGAATTTGAATCCCTGGGGCATAACCCCAACAACTTCGGTTTGTACGCCGTTGACTTTAAATACCTGACCGACAATATCTTCACGTCCGGCAAATTGGCCTTTCCACAACGGATAACCCAGCACAGCTACCGGCGTTTGCCCCGGCTCGCTGTCTGAGGCTTGTAACAAACGGCCTTTAATTGGTCTTACATTACTGGCGACCAACAAGTTGCTTTGTGCCCGCACCCCAGCAATGGTTTTGTTGTTTTCGCCCAGCGACATATGCAAAGTTTTATTTTGCCACACGCCAATTTCTTTAACGCCTTTGAGCTGGTCTTTAATTTGAGCAAATTCCCAAGCGGGAAAATATTTGGCGCTACCAGTACTTTCACTATTCCAATGAATACCAGAACGATATAAAGAGTCGCCATCGGGTAACGGAATTGATTTATACATCAGGCCATATACAAACTGGAAGGTGAACAATGCAGTTGTTAAGCCACCTGCCAGAATGAAAATCACCGAGAAGGTGAATTTAGGCGTTTTCTTGAGCAGCCGCAAGGCATGCACGATATCAGTTATTGAAAACATAAGTCAGTCCTGTGGTTATTCTTCAACAGTCGGATGAGTAATAGCGCCCATCTGTTTTTGCTCATCGGCGACAATCGTACCATCTTTCATCATGATCTGACGGCTGGCAAATTCTGCTGAGCGAGGGTCGTGGGTAACAATAAAAATAGTACGACCATCTTTATGCAACTGGTCTAACAACCCCATCACAATCGCGGTATTTTCTGAATCGAGGTTACCGGTTGGCTCATCGGCAAGAATAAAAGAAGGGTCGTTTATCAGTGCCCTTGCAATGGCAACACGTTGTTGCTGACCACCTGAGAGCTGCGCTGGAAAATGGCTGGTGCGATGACCTAGGTCAACCTTGTTGAGCACATCTTGAGCTTTGGCTTTCATTTCTTTTTTCGAAAAAGTTTTTTGATAAGTCAGTGGTAAATAAACGTTTTCTTCAACCGTTAAGTCACTGATAAGGTTAAACGACTGGAACACAAAACCGATTTCTTTATTTCTGATGAGCGCACAATCGTCTTGGCTAAGGTTACTAACATCCATGCCATTAAGCGTATAACTGCCGCCGCTGCTGGCATCAAGCAGGCCTAGCAACGACAAAAACGTCGATTTACCACAACCAGAGGGGCCGGTAACACAGATGTATTCGCCTTTATTGACCGTTAGATTGATGTCTGTAAGTGCTTTAGTTTCTACGTCTTCAGTCACAAAAGATTTGCTGATATTTTTTATTTCGACCAGTGCATTATCTGCCATGTCATTAACCTTTTTTTTGATTATTCAAATATTTCATTAATAATGGGTGAGAAATCTTTTAATTGATGAGTACTTCATCGTGTTGTTCAAAGCTGGAAGTGTCAGAGACGATGATCCTATCGCCTTGTTTCAGGCCATCTAATACCTGCACCTTGCTGGCTGTTGTTTGACCCAATTTTACCGGAATACGTTTGGCGTTTGAGCCGTCTTGACTGAGCAGGTAAATACCAATTGAACTGTCTCGCTGGGCGTACGCAGGACGGTTAACAAACAATGTTTGACCAATCTGAGCGACTTTAATCGAACCTTCAATGGTCAAATCTGGTCGAGCCTCAGCAGGCATATCTCCTGTCAATTCAACATCTACCTGTACCATGCCGCTGTCTACTGTGGGTGCAATTCGCAGTACCTTACCTTCGATTTTATTCTGGCGGGTATTAATACTAACCGTTTGTCCGATGGCAATATTCAATACCTGTAATTCTTGTACTTTTAGCTCAGCAATCAACTGGCTGTTATCGGCAACTCGTGCTGCTTCTTCACCGGTGTCGAGTTGTTGACCTAACTCTAGGTCTATTTTTTGTACCACACCAGAACTGGTCGCTTTGACTTCTAGCGAGCCAATCTGACGCTTAAGGCGTTCAATATCGTTTTTAATGTTTTCTTTTTGTGCGGTATGTACCTTAGCTAGTAGCTTTAGGTTTTCTTGCATTTTAACCAGTCGTTTTTGTTCTATTTCCCAGCGGCTTTTACGTTCTTCAACATCAAATTTTGAACGCTGATAATCCAGTTCAGAAATCGATGAACGGTCTTGTTTACGTAGGTCTGTTTCGGCGGCCAATTTCATGGTTGACGCCTTGTGCGCCAACTTGGCCGATACGAGCACCCCTTCTTGGTCGAGCAAGCCCGACTCAGACAACTTAAACGCCGAGGTGGTTTCGGCTTCAATCAGCTTATAGCTCCAACTTAACTTATCTTCATCTTCATATAATTCAGGGTTGCTCAGTCGTACCAACACAGTGCCAACTTCAACCACATCGCCCGGTTTAACAAATAGTGCTTCTACCCGTCCGGTAACCTGCGACACCACCGAGTGCGTCACTTTGGCTGATAACACGCCATTACTGCGTACAGTGACTTCAAAATCACCCTGTTTGACCGCATCAATCCGCAAGTCTTGACGCGCCACCATAAAGCTGGCGCTACCGATACTGCTTTTGACCATAACCACAACAATCAATACAGCGATGATGGCAATCACATACCAATATTTTTTCAACAGATTGGGTTGTTTTTTCGTTTCTAAAACCGTATCCACGCCATGTTTCCTATCATTTGTTAAAATTAATGTGTTACCAAAAGAGCGTTGTCAGTCTACAACAATTTCAATAAAGCTCAACTGATCTACGCAACCTCTACCCGCTCATTAAGCAAGTCTGTTACCGATACTTTCAAACTACCACGACATAACCAAATACCCAGCGCCGCGATGCCGCCAGTGGCCGATAAAGTCGTTAAAATAAGCCATAACCACTGGGGTTTATAATCCATGCCAAATTGCTCCTGATACAATAGCTCACCCGCAAGCAAAGTGCCAAACAGCGCACCGAAACTCGCTATCAAAGCGGTTATTAACCATTCAAAACCAATCACATACAAGCAATGACGCCGCGATAAACCAAAGCTTAAAATCAGCCCATTACGTTTGCGGTCATCTTCGGCAAACCCTTGCACCGAGGCCAGCAGCACGAGTAAAGACATCAAAGTGATAAACACATTAAACAACAACACAATGGCAACGCCGGTATTGGTAAATTGCTTAAGTTTTTGTTTAACGATTTTGAGCGGCATCATCTGTAGGGTTGGGTGCGTCTGCCATAATTGCCCAACAGAATCCCAGCCGCCATCTGACACCTTAATACTGCCCATATAGTTGCTAGGTGCGCCCAAAGTCGCCGGTTTTTCGCCCATCAACACAAACCAAAAAGTCATCGCGCTGGCACCGGCTTTAAATTGGTGAATAGCCCCTACAGTAAAATCATGTGTTGCACCACCAACATTAAAACTCAGCTGGTCGCCCACATTCAAACCAATATCTACTGCCACTTCGTCTTCTACCGACAATTGCTGTAACCCCTGCTTTGCCGCTCTGTCCCACTGGCCTTTCCACTTGCCTTTAATCAACTGATTATTGCTCGGCAAGGTTTGATTCCATGTTAGATGCACTCCATTGGACAGCTCTGAAAGACTACCGCTTGGGCCACTGGTGTGCTGTAACAAAGGTTTGTTATTTACCGCCACTAACCGAGACAATACAAATGGCGAAAAGCCCATCGCTTTACTGCCAGTTTTGGTGGCCCAGCTAAGTAGGTCTTTGTGCTGTTTTTCGGTGGCCTTGGTAATTAACAAATCGCCATCACGGTCTAGCGTGATTTTATCGAACATTTGCGTAAAATCGTCGGTCATTCGTAGGCACAAAATAACCAGAATTAAACTCAAGCCAATGCCCATAATTTGGGCAGATTTCACCACCAAACGCTGACGCATCATATAAAGGGCAAAACTGAGCAAACCACTTTTGTTGCGTGCCAATCGCTCGCCCGGCACAATGACAAGCCAAGAGAAAAACATCAACAATAAAATGCCAAAACCAATCACCAACAACACCAACACAGTCAGTCGCCAGTTGTCAGAGTAATAACCCACTAACACCAACAACCCGAGTAGCGGAAAAACCGTTCTGAGCAGTCGTTTAGACACACTAAGACTGGTTTCGCTAAGCAAATCAGTGATGCTCACTCGCCACAATGCCAGCCAAGCGGGTAACTGATTAACCACAAACAACAACAGGCACAAAGCACTAACACCGAGCAGTTCGCCCAACTGCCAATTTGACACTATTGCCGGAAAAAACTGCTGCATAGCCGCAACGGCATTTTTCTCAACCACTACTGCCAGCAAAGCTGCGGGCACCAGTGTCGCCAACAGTGTCAGTACAAACAGCCACAAACTGGCCTGAATAACCCCAGTGCGTAACATCCCGGCACTCATGCAAACCGCAAAAAAATGTTGCTGGGCTTTAAGCAAACGATTGCTGGTTAAATCGAGCGTAATGGCGCCAAGAACAAACAACAAAATTGCTGACAGACCAATAAATTTTTCGATTCGCAACCAAATAGCTGCCAACGGATGACTACCAAGTGCACTGCTGACCAGCTGCCATTGTGGCTGATTTTGTTCAATCCACTGGCTTAGCGCCTGCTGTTGATTGGCATCATTTTTCAACAAATAGCGGTATTTGACTTCGCTTTGCCCTGACACCTCAACAAAATCATTCATTGCCATCATGGCCCGCAACTTGACGGTATGCCCTTCAATTAGGCGGTCTGGTTCAAAGCGCAGCACGCCACTAACCTTTAAGGTTTTACCCGCAACAATCATCTGTTCGCCAACAGTAATACCTAAGCGGCTCAGCAATACCGAATCTAGCCAAATATTGCCAACCCGTGGGCCGTGAGAAAGACGCAATGCTTCACCAACTGCCGCTTTAGCGACTCGCACCCGTCCTGCTAATGGGTAGTTACTGTCGACACCTTTAATTTGTGCCGACTGCCATTTTTCTTTGTGCGTCAGGGTCATGCTCACCATAGTGGTGGCACTCAACTTAGCTGCAAAAGACTCGACTTGTTGTAGTTGTTGTTCATTCAAGGCGTGGTCGCTAACGAGCAAACTGTCGGCGCCCAGTAATTCATTTAAATTGTGTGCCAGATGCTGTTGAACCGAGCTGCCAACAAGGCTTATCAAGCACAAATAAAAGCTCAATGAGAATAGGGTTAACAACAGCAGCGTATTTTTGCCCGTTTTACTCTGATGCCAAAATAATTGCCAAGCGATGCGAATTGCTGTCATGCAACAACCTCTAGCTTGCCATGAGACAACCTAAACTGCTGCGTGGCCTGACGTGATAATTCTTCATTATGCGTCACCAATACCAGTGCATTGCCGTTTTGTTCGCTACAACGAAACATCACTTCAAAGACTTTATCTGCGGTCATTTCGTCAAGGCTACCGGTTGGTTCATCGGCAAACACCACATCAGGCTCGGCGGCAAATGCTCTGGCAATTGCCACCCTTTGCTGCTCGCCACCACTTAAACGATTTACCGGTTGCTTGCTACGCGCTGCCAAACCGACTTTATCAAGCCAATCAGCGGCAATATCGAAGGCATTTTTGTCGCCACGCAAACGTAAAGGCAAGGCAACATTATTGAGTGTATCGAGCTCATTGAGCAGATGAAAATGCTGAAAAACAAAACCGCTGCGCTGACGAAACTGTTCAGTATTAAGCGTCTGCCCAGATTGCAATTGATAACTCACCTGTCCCTGATTGGGCTGATGCAAACCGGCAATAATCGCAAGCAGAGTAGATTTACCACTGCCAGAGTGGCCCATAATAGAGGTGACTTGATGCGCTTTAATCTGCATTGAAACATCACTAAACAACTTGATTTCACTGCCATCGGTTAAAGAAAACCCGTGGCCGACGTTATCAAGCGTAATATTCAGTGGTGATTTATCTGCATTTTTTGTCATCAAAAGGACCTGTTTTGTTGCACTAATAAACGGCGAATAAACTGTTAATAATCAAAGTTTTGAGGCTACTACCATTAAAGCCAGTTGATAATAACGTGTCAGGGTGAAATCCCGGTCAAATATGTAGGTTAATTGAGTTTTTTGATTGTGGTGGGAGAAAATTGGATTGATTGGTACAAGTCTGGCGAAGTCTGCTCACGTCAGTCTAAATGAGGCAAGGTAGCCGACATTACTACCTTGATTAACAAAAAAACTATTTTTCTTCTTCAAATTTAGTTTTCAGCTGTAGAATAGAAGCCAATTCAAGCCCGGTGATTCGAGCGATAAACCGAGGCTCTGCGCCTTCTTTGAGCAAGTTATTCGCAGCTGTCTCTAGGCCTTTTTCTATACCTTTTTCTAGGCCTTCTTCTATACCTTTTTCAAGACCTTTTTCCATGCCCTCTTCAAGAGTTTCTTCACGAGCTTCTGCTGCGCCCATCGCGCGTAGTTGTTCTGCAATGGTCATAAATTCACCTCGTAACGGTTCAGTTAATTGCTGAGCGCCCTTAACAAAATGGAAGATATCAGCAGTATTGCCAACGCCTAGTAAATAATTCAATGTTGTTCTTAAGAATTTTAGCGCCAAATCATCACTTAAGTCCATCGAATTTAACCCATCTTTCAATTGTAACAGGTAGCGGTTCATATCTCGGTCACGACTATGTTTGAGTGCCCCTGTCATAATACCCAGTAATTGTTGTTGCCTTATCTCATCATCTTCAACTTGGTTTACATCAACAAGATGTACTGGGTTTTCAAATAGGCTTTGCATCACCTTTAACGGATCATCAAAACAGTCAGCTAATTTCATTGAATAAGGGTAAGGCGTTTGTTTGCCATGGTAAAAAACCAGCGCGTACACAGCTGGGAGTTTATACTTGGTTTGCGATTCTGAGCGCTGTTTCAACTGACTATGCAGCATATTGAACAAGTAATGAAATACCCGAAAAGCCATTAACCTATCAGGCGATGACTGATGTTCAACCAATAGGATTATTTTAGCTTCAAGGATGTCACAATTTGATTCAGTTATATCATCGTCATAAGGGCATGAGAAAACCAAGTCACTGATTGTTTCTTGCAAGGAATCATCAATATAGGTGCTATTTTCAAGTTCCATCGCGGCAAAATCCAAGCTATTGCGCAATCGTTTTGGCAGGTAATGTTGAAAAAACTGCTGTGCTATTACCGCATTTTGCATTGAAGAACGAAAAAACCTGTCATGAGGGTTGGTCGGATCTGCCATTGGTCGTCGCCTCCACTAATCGATATTGTTGTATAACCGTGTTAAATCACATGTTCTTTTATACAGCACTGTATAAATTATATAGTAAACATGTTAATTTGACTATTAAACAAGCAAATTATTAATTAGCAGTGAAGGCTACCGGGGATAACCCCCCTAACTACCCCTGACCAAACATCAACAAAAAGCAAAATCGACCATCTTTGATTTCGATTCGGTATTGCCATTTCAATACATTGATAATCCGCTCAATCAGATACAAACCATGGCCAAAACCTTGGCTGTCGACGCTTTTTACGCCACGGGTCATCACATCTAGGGGTAAAGGGTTGTTCATAATGTTACTGAATATCAGTTGATGTTGTTGTGGTGATTGTTGTGTTGATGAGGATGACTGGTGGTAATTTATCGCCAGCGCTGAGCCGTGATTCAGCGCATTTTGAATCAGGTTTTTAACCAAAATCGCCATGAGGTTTTCGTTACCCACCACACTTGCCTCAAATGAAACCTCTAGCTCTACTTCTGGTGTTTCATCAGGGCTTAACTCCATCATTTGCAGTAAGATACTTTCAATCAGCGGGGCCAATCTCACTTGAGTAAAATTGAGATTTTCTGCACGAGCCAATGCCAGCAAAATCTCTAGTGTACTGTCTAAGCCGTTCAGGGCTTGGGTCGCAACTCGGTTATTTTCATCGTTGTTTTCGCCTTGCCCGCTAGACAAGGCGTTTTTTAGAATGGTCACTGGGGTGCGCAATTCGTGGCTGACATCTGAGGTAAAATCAGTTTCTCGTTGCAGTGATTGTTGCAATGATAAAAAAGTATCGTTGAGGCTACGCGCTAAATAACCAATTTCATCTTGGCGTTCCATCGCTGCGATGACGATATTTTTTTCGCCGTGTTCGAGCAATTTCACCTGTTGGCTGAGCTTTTCAATCGGCTGAGTCAATCGCTTGGCCAGCGAATAAGCCACCCACAAAGAAACCAACATAGTACTCAGCAATACCGACAGCATAAACAGCGCCATCACCATTGACACTTTTTGCATCACCAAATAAGACGACACCTCGCCAAGCAGCAAACTTCTTTGCCCCTTTTTAAGTTCAACCCAGCCCAACTGATAATGATGGTTTTCATCACCAAAGATCTCTTCTGTTTGAGGGTCATTACGCAATTCTTCGCGCACAAATGCAGGCGCATCATCAACGCTCAAATACAACACAAAATTGTCTAGCCGAGGTTTCAACTCGTTTACGTTAATATCAGGGTTGTCACGAACTTGGGTTGCTAAATAATGCCCTTCGTCTCTGAGCATTTGGTCAATCACCACATCTTCAAGGATATAAAGAAAAAACAAGGTAATGGCCGAATAAATCAGGCTTAGGCTCAGTGCTAGACCACAAAATGACAGCACAAAACGGCTTTTAACACTAGCTTTCATCGGTATTGTCTTCGCTATTGTCATCACTATCGAGTTGCGTCAGTTTATAGCCGATATTGTTCACTGTGAGCAATACATTGTGGCCAAATGCACCTTCAAGCGCCTTACGTAGGCTGTAAATATGAGATTTAAGGGCATTGCTGGCAGGCGGTGAACTGCCCCATATTTGGTGAATGAGCAATGATTTACTGATCGCCTGAGGATAAGAGCGCACCACAGAGATGAGAATATCAAACCCGGTTTTAGTGATTTTAAGCGGAGCATCGTCGACCATAGCACTGTGTTCATTCAAATCAATCAGTAGTCGACCAACCTTTAGATGCCGAGCATTTTGCTGCACTGGCCGTCTGGCCAGCACATCACAACGCAGCGCCAACTCACGCATATCAAAGGGTTTAGTCAGGTAGTCGTCTGCCCCGACTGAAAACCCCAGTGCCTTGTCTTCATAAGCATCTCTTGCGGTGAGCATCAGTACTGGGGCATTATTACTGGCATTTTGTTTGATTTTACGACACACCGCAGTGCCATCCATGTCTGGCAGGTTTAAATCGAGGATCACCACATCATAGATGTTATCGCAGGCCAAAGACACAGCGGTTTGCCCTCTGTCGGCATAATCTACCTGACACTTTAGCCCTTCAAGAAAGGTGGTGATCTGCCGGGCAATCTGGATGTTATCTTCAACCAGTAAAACATTTAATGCCTTCACAAATCAGTACTCTTTTTAGTTTCTATTGTTATCTGTGTAACGATTTGTTCAGCCACTGACTTAATAACAGGCAGTTGCATAATCGAATGATGCGTGGCGTCAAAAGCCGCTGCCACCGTTACAGATTCTGCAATACCGTTCGCTAAACTGTTCACCAACTTTGCCTGTTGCGAAGGCAGGTAATGCAACATCGCTATTTTTGACTCTGTTGCCAGCTGATAACCCCGAGCACTGATAAAGTTAGCCGCTATCAGTTGGCGCATTCTTGCCTCATCAAGCCCCGACAACTGTGCCAGCAATTTTACCTGATAAACGTTATCAAAACTTGTTCGTTCATCGTCGTTTTCAAGCATTTGTAAACCCTGTACCAACGCTTGCTCAGGGTCTTCAATCGTCACAATCTCGTCGGTTGATGCCAAATGCGAATCAATAGCACCAACATAAGCCACGGTTTGCCCCGCAAGCTCTAACTGACGCGCCATTTCGATGGCAATCACACCACCCATCGACCAACCAGCCAACAGATAAGGCCCTTGAGGCTGCACGCTGCATAGTTGTTCGCAGTATCCTGCGGCCAACGTTTCAACAGATAACACGCTAATGTCGTTGGTGCCGTTGAGTTGCGGATGCTCAAAAGCTAACACCGCAATGTCTTGTGGCAATTGTGCTGTCAGCTGTCGGTAACACATCACATCACCGCCAATAGGATGCACCATAAACAAGGTTTGTTGAGTGGTATCACTAACAGGCCGTAATGACTGCATATTACTTTGCTGTGCATCAGGCTCAGCGCCCAAAGTCTCAAGATAATGACATAACGCTCTGACGGATGGATGACGGAATATATCATTAGCTTTGATGGTTTTAGACAAACTCCCCAACCGCCGTTTAATCACCGCCACCAAATGAATAACCTGCACCGAGTTACCTCCAATAGCAAAAAAGTCATCGCTCACCGACACTTCTTTTTCATCACGGGCTAACACTTCACACCAAATGGCCAACATTTGTTGTTCTGCATCATTTTGCGGCGCTTCAATTTGGCGCTGAGGCATCACTAATGGCTCTTTTGCCAACACGTTGCGGTTCACTTTACCATTGGCACTTAACGGCAAAGCATCAATAACGCTTATCCAGTCGGGCACCATATACGATGGCAGTTTTTCTAGCAACTGTGCACGAATAAGATCTGTGGTGTTTTTGTTAATGTTGTCACAAACCAACCAAGCCGATAAACCGTCAATGTCATTTGGCTTAACCACAGCAGCGGCAATAACGCCCGGTAGTACCGTTAGCGTGGCTTCGATTTCACCCAGTTCAATTCTGAATCCACGCAGTTTTATTTGGTCGTCATCTCGGCCTAAAAAGGCCAACTGGCCATCAGGGAGCAAACGTACCCTGTCGCCAGTACGATAGACACGAGCATATTCGTCACAATCACTAAAGGGATTATCGACAAACTTATCGGCCGTCAATTGAGGCTGTTTGATGTAACCGTTAGCCACACAGGCACCACTGACCCACAGTTCGCCCGGTGCACCAATTGGTTGTTGCAAACCAGCTTCGTTGACCACATAGGTGCGGGTATTACTCATCGGCCGACCGATTGGCAATATGCCCTGCCCTGCATTGAGCGTTCCCGCCTTGATTGCGCTACTGACATCAAACCAAGTGCAACCCACCACAGCTTCACTGGGACCATAATGGTTAATTACACGGGCTTGAGGGAATTTAATCTGTAAAGCAATGGCATCTTCTGCCACAAAGCCTTCGCCGCCAATCACAAAAACGTGTTTGCTTAAGGCGCTAAAGGTGTCATCTAGTGATGCCAGTAAACCACTGACATGCGATGGCGTCATACGCAACAAAACGCCTTTGCTGCTGCCAGCGTGTTGCTGTAATTTGGCAGTCAGTTGTTCAAAGACACTAGTCTCATGCGAAGCGTTTTCTAAGAAGGTTAAGCAATCACCATGCAACAGCGGTAAATACAAACTCGGCACCGAAATATCAAAGCCATGTGAAGTCACAAGCCAAGCACCATGGGCAACAAATTCTCCTTTATAATACCCCTGCGAGGCAAAGGCGCAGTAATCGGCCAATCCTCGATGCGGCACATCAACCCCTTTTGGCACCCCGGTCGACCCTGAGGTGTAAATGGCATAAGCGCTACTTTGTAACGATACCGGCGCCAGTTGTAAATCGTGCGCAGATGCTGATACCGATGTTAAGGCAAAAATATCATCTGCGCTGATTTGTCGCACGTTTTCACCAAGGTTTGCACTGAGTGAAGATTGGCTGATCATCCAATCGATATCGGCATCTTCAATGATCTGATTAATACGCTCAGGCGTGCTTTTAAGTTCAATTGGCACATAACTACAACCGCTGGCCATCACCGCAACAATAGCTGCCATTAATGGCGCACCCGGCAAACAGTAAATACCAACACGAGACTCAGCAGGGCAATCTAATTGCCGCTGTAAAACGGCGGCACCCGCCATTAATTGGGCATAACTGGTGTCGCCAGATGCATCTTTAACCGCTATGGCGGTCGGCGTTTTCTGTGCCTGTGCTACCAACTGCGTTATAACAGGTAGTTCACGCGGCAATGCCTCAGCGGTATCATTCCATTGTGCCAACTGCGTCTGTTGCTTAGGCGCCAACAATGACAATGCACTTATTGGCTGGTTTAAATCTGCCAGCATGTTCTCTAGCAATAATTCAAAGCTGTCGGCAAAGCGTTCAATGGTGGCCGCTTTAAACAAACTGGTGGCGTAGTTAAAGCCCAGCATCAGTTGCGATTCACCATCAATATCATAAGACGTTGCAGAAATATTCAAGTCATATTTAACTGTACTTTCTTCTCGCCCTATCGCGCTTAACGCTAAGTCGCCAAATTCAAGTTCAACATTTTCATTGTTCTGCATCACCAACATCACTTGAAACAGCGGTGTGTGGGCCAATGACCGCACCGGTTTTAACGCATCAACCAGCATTTCGAACGAAACATCTTGATTCGAAAAAGCATCTAACACTGTGTCTTTAGTTTTTATTAACCACTGTTTTACGGTTAATGGGTTTTCGGTTAACGGTTGATCTAACTCAAAGCGCAGTACCAAGGTATTAATAAAACACCCTATTAGGCCTTCGACCTGAGATTGCTGTCGTCCTGCTGTTGGCGTGCCGAGCACTATATCGGTTTCGCCGCTGTAACCCGCCAGCAATAAACTTAACGCGCCATTGAGCAACATAAAGGTGCTGCACTGGAGTTGTGCGGCGCACGCTTCTATCTTGCTGGTCAGTTCAACAGACAAATCTAAACTGTGCACATCACTTTGCAGCTGTTGAACTTTGGGCCGGACAAAATCAAGCGGTAACTGATGTACCACAGGTAAATCGACCAATTTTTGTTGCCAGTAATCGAGTTGCTGGTGCAAGGCGGTTTTAGCAAAACTCTGACGCTGCCATGCGGCAAAGTCAGCATATTGCAGTTCAAGTGCGGCTAACTGCGGCTGTTCACCACCGGCAAAAGCGGCGTAACAGTTCACCAACTCTTGGGTAAGAATGCCCATCGACCAGCCATCGGCGGCAATATGATGTAAGGTCACCAACAATGCATGGCGTTGTTCGGGGCCTTTTATTAGATGTGCTCGCAACATTAAATCAGCACTTAAATCAAAGCAGGTAGTTGCTTCGCTATGTTGTACCTCCTTTACTGTCTGCTGATACAAGGCCTCATCTGTGCTGTTGTTGTGATGTTGTAAAATCGTTTGGGGTGCTGCGAGTAAGTGCTGAATAACCTCACCACCACTGTCCTGTGAATTGTCCTGTGAATTGCTACCAGCACGATACACAGTACGTAACACCTCGTGGCGCGCCATGATAAGGCACAGGCTTTTATCCAGTGCAGCAACATCCAGCTCGCCACCCAATTCAAAGGCAAATGGCATATTGTATTGCACACTGCCGCCTTCAAGTTGGTCGAGCAACCACAAACGCTGCTGGGCAAAAGACAACGGCAAGGCATCTCGGTTTGACTGGTAGGTTATCAAATCTACAGCCCCGCCATCGGCCTGTACGCTTTGCATATGCAACGCTAACTGGCGAACACTGCCATGGTCAAAAATCACGCGCACTGGCAGTGACAATGACCATTCACTGTTAATTCGGTTGACCAATCTTGCGGCCAATAACGAATGTCCGCCCAACGCAAAAAAGTTAGCCGTGACACTAATCTCGTCTACCGGTCTTTCTAGCAGTTGTGCCCAAATTTGTTGTAATTGGTCCTCACGCTCATTTTGGGCCGACACCATTTTTTGTTCAACAATAACGCTTGGCATACTCAACAGTTCGCGCCTGTCAATCTTACCGTTTGACGTACGAGGGAAAGTTTTTAATACCACAAAAGACGAAGGCACCATAAAGTGCGGTAACTGTAATGCCAACGTGTTGCGAGTTTGCGCTGCCAGTTGAGG
>CALKGI010000249.1 GCA_938085045.1 uncultured Alteromonadaceae bacterium | reverse complement strand
TGTCACCATAAACTATTTAACGACAGGTAGCCCGGGCCTTGCTATGGCCGCAAGAGAGACCATCGAAGGGGCATTCAATCCGGCAAAAACACTTAAGAGCGTAGATAAAGTCTACCAGCTGCTTAAAAAGCAAGGGACTGTAGGGTCTTATACAATTACTTATGGTAATGGCAAACAATATCATGGCAAGGGACCCTTGAAGCGGATGGAAGAATCGGCTAAGAGTAAAGGTAAAGATAACGGCGGCGCGGATAAAGCGGACTTTAAAGAAGCATCTTCAAACAGGGAAGCATTTAAGGATGAAGCTAACCGAATTAAAGCAGCAGGTGGCGTAGGGCAAAAAGGCAAAGGTAATAATTTAAATAAAATAAATTCGCCCGGCAAAAAATATAATGAACAAGATGGTACTGGCGTAACTACCGGTGCCAGTACTAGCACAAGTTCTAGTAGGGCACAGCAAAAACAAGAAAGCAGATGGTTATAAGGGTAACATAATGACAGAGCAACCTAACATTTTTGAAGATTGGGGCAAGCAAAAATACTTAAGTATCGATTCAAACAAACTCAATTTTTATATCGAAACTTTTAATAATGCAGCACCTGACTTATATGGCATACATATCAGTGACTATCACGGTTATAAATTGGATAACATTGACTTCTTAAGCGAGTTGAATGGCGTTAAAAGAGTGTTTATTCAGTCGTCAATAAAAAATATGAGTGGGTTAGATAATTTGGCTGGACTGGAAGATTTGTCACTTGGCGAAGCTTCAAGTCAGGTGATTGACCTTTTGAAGTATCCTAAACTGCACGCTTTTTCTTGCGTTTGGTCAAATAAAATCAAAAACCTTGCGCAAGCGTGCCAACTCAAAGATTTAGGCTTATCAAAGTACAAACCCAAATCTAGTTCACTTGAGGAACTCGCAGGGCTTACCAATTTGGTTGACCTTCATTTGCTACAATGTTCAATGCTGACTTTAAGTGGCATAGAGCATTTTACAAGCTTGAAAGACCTGTATGTAGGCTATATGAGAAATCTAAAAGACATATCAGCAATCAATAGTGATTTAGCGCAAGTAACCGATATTCACTTCCAAAATTGCAAAAAAGTTGAAAGCTTTGCTGGACTCGCCATGCTGCCCAGTTTAAATAGAATAAGCCTTGAAAGCTGTGGCGAAATTGACAGTATTTCGTTCGTCACAGGTATGTCTAAGTTAGAAAAACTGTTTTTTGTCGATACCCATGTTTTAGATGGCGATTTGTCGCCCTGTGTTGATAATCAAATGCTCAAGTTGGTTGGTTTCAAGAATAAGAAACACTATTCACATAAAGAAGCTGACATCGATGCCATTTTGTTTTCTCGACAAAACCAGTGAGAAATTGAACAAGGTAGGCAATTTATTCGTTGTACAATTCTCTTTTATCAAAACTTGGGGGTCTTGAACCGTGTATATGATGATTTTATGCATAATTCATGACCTTACAATCTCACTTTAAACAGTCGGCAACTGCCAGCACACCTTAAAACACTTAACGGCAGTACACCGCTAACCTACCTCCAATACGACTATGATGCTAACGGCAACACGAGCAACATTACTGACCATAAAGACAACCGATACAGCATCACCATGGGTTACGATGGCCTCGACCGATTAACCTCAGCCAACGGCAAATGGGGCGCAGCCAATTTCACCTACGATACCATGGGTAATATCACCAGCAAAAACCTCGGCAGTATGGCAGTCAGCTACGTTTACGACCCAACCACCAAACGCTTAAATTCAGCCAGTGTCACGGGCAGTAAATCCAAGAACTACAGCTTTACCTACAACAAAAAAGGTGCAGTGCTTAACACGGGAAGTGTGCAACTCCCGCGAAACCAAGCAGGGCAAGTGACAGGCACAAGTGGCCATACTTATGTCTATGACGGTAGCGGAAAACGAGTCAAAGACACCAAAAACGGCAAGCACCGTTATAGTATCTATGACTTATCAGGCCGAATGATTTACCAATGGGACCAACAAACCGAAACCATCACAGACTACATATTTTTAGGCAAAGAACGGGTAACAGAAGCCCAAGTTTCATTAGGAAATGGCAGCCAAAATGTGGATAATACTAACGTTGGTTATACGGGACATCAGTGGGATAAAGACAGTGGCCTAAACTATATGCAGGCCCGCTATTACGACCCTTTGCTTGCGCGGTTTTTAAGTAATGATCCGGTTGGGTTTAGGGATATTCATAGTTTTAATCGTTATGTGTATGCCAATAATAACCCCTATAAATACACCGACCCTGATGGTGAAATACCATTAGTCGTTATTGCAATTTGGTTATTGAAAGAAGCAGGTGGTGAGGTATTTGAACAAGTAACAGGAGTCCCCGCACCAACGGTAAAAAACCTAAGCAAGTTTGCTGCGAAAAAGTTAATGAGGCAAACACTCAAGAAACGTAAAAAAGTAGAAGGTGTATACTCATTTAAAGAAGGTGATCAAGATTATGTAGGTCAATCAAAAGATGTGTTAAAGCGCTTGCAACAGCATGCAGGGAAAGGCAAGCTAACGAAAGATAAAGCGGGTAGTTTAAAAGTAAAAGAAGTCAAAGGCGGTACTCAAAACAGAGAGGTTACTGAGCAAAGTGCTGTAAATAAATTAACAAATGACAAAGGTGCCGAATCAAGTAAAGTTTCAAACAAAAAGAATCCTATAGGCAGTAATCGAGCATCAGCAATGGGTACTAGGGCACAACAAAAACAAGAAAGTTCTTGGTTAAATTAACAAAAGTGGGTTTGAAAATGACTAATTCTGATTACGATATTGAAACCTCAGAGTTTGGGGGCCAACGCCTTATATTGTGCGGTAGTTTAAATGCCTTAAGACTCAAAGAGGTTGCATTAGAAAATGTAGATTCGCTAACGTTAAGACGTTCATTTGGATGGAGTGATACAGAGCTCAATATTCTAGAACTTCTGCCAAACATTAAAGAGCTAGTATTATATGCTGACGATATAACAGATATTTCAAAAATTGATTTACTAAATAAACTCGAAGTGTTGTATTTGAAATGCCCTAAAGCTAGAGTTGTTCCTGATTTTTCTAATTTCAGAAACTTAAAAGAATTCGCAGCGGACTGGAAGGATAATTTTGATTCGATACTTGCAAATGAAAGTGTAACTCGAATGCGATTAGATAAATTTAAATGTGCAAATTTACAGAGCCTAAAAGGTATGACACACCTAAACGACTTAGAATTAGTTGGTGGTAATATTGAGTCACTTTCTGGTATTGAATGTCTTAAAGCATTAAAAAGGTTGATGTTATACCAATGTCGAAAGCTCTATTCAGTAAAGGATATACAAAAGCACAAGCAACTCATAAAGTTAGATATTGAAAGCTGTAAAAAAATATCAGATCTAGAAGCGGTGACAAAAGTAACAAGCTTAGAGTTATTAGTGCTGGAGAAATGCGCTGGCATGAAAACCATTAAAGGTGTAGAAAAAATGCTCAACTTAGAAAAACTACGGATAGTTGATACTGCTGTAATTGATGGTGATATGTCTGGTTTATTTGGGTTGCGCGACAAAGATTTGTTTTTTACAAATAAAAAGCACTACTCACATAAGTTATCACAGATCAGAGGAAGACCCGATTACGATTAAACAGGGTTGCATAGGTCGTATTGAAGAGTTAGTTATAGGTGATTTTGCTGACAATATGAACACGGTAGTCACTAACAACTAATTCCAAAATATATTGATGAATTGCCACAAGCAAAAGCAGGCAACAGATCTTGGAATTATAAGCTGCATAAAGAAGGTTTTTTACTTGGTTTTTATGGGAACGATCAAGAGCGTGATCCAGTTTTAATACGTGACCATAATGGCCGCGACTGGCTATATGACACAAAGTAGTTATGATAAAGCGGTCGGAGTCGAATGGCACTTAGTTAAGCCTTATTAAGACGCGCCAATTGGACACCTGTAGACTTATTTGTAGACTAAGGGTCATATTACCGATCAGCGATGTTTCAAATACATCGTTTACTTCACTTTTTGACCAAATGCCCTAATTGTAGCGGCCCAATTTGCTGAATTAACTGGTCATTCTACAATTGGTCCTAAACATCGATAAAATCAGACCAGTGAATTAATGTCGTTGATATTATTTGGGGTTCACATCTTCAAAGGTTAATTCGCATAGCCCGACCAAAAAACCTTAAGTACCTTGCAAAATGCCTCAAGTACCCTCGAAAAATCGTCAAAAAGAGCTTGGTTTGCAAAAAATGATAAAAAATCGTCGCACTTTTTAACGGGTTAAAATCACCATAGGTGTTGAGTTCGTTTGTGAACAGCGCTCATTTTTATATCTACATTAATCTAACCAATTGTTTGACAATGATTTTTGCTGCAAGCATTTGCCCCTCAATCGACCAATGCAATCCATCATCATCTAGTAAACTTGAATCGTTGAGATTGCCAAAGGCAGTGCGTAAATCAATCGATAAATCGGCCTGTTCGTGGATCATATCGGCAGTTTGGCCGATTTGCTCGTTACACCAACTGGCATTTAGTGGTTTAAAAAAGTCATGTTTGGCCACTCGGTTAGCATCGACACCAATAGGGCTTATCCATACCCATGGGGCGGCGGTTTCAAATTTTGAAAAGTCCATCACGCTGGCCAAATTACGGCCTACTTCATCAAGGCTGGTGCAAGGTTTATAGCGGCTGCCGCCTTGTATTCGGGCGTCGTTGGTACCACTAAAGCATAAATATAAGTCGGCTTTTAACGCCGCCGCAGGGATAACTGACCCCAGTAATTGTGCGGTAGTATCGCCAGATACGGCTAAATTAGTGAATTGAATGTCATCTTGGGGTCTTACCAAGGCAAAAGATTGCTCGATGATTGAAAACCACGATTGGCTGTCGTCGGTAAGGCTGTCGCCAAGCACCACAACTTTGGCACTGGGTTTGAGCGGTATTGCTTTAATAGCGTTTCGATAAGTGACCTCTTCACACAGCGATTTGGCACTTTCATTTACCCTGTCGACAAAAATTTGCTTCATTGAGGTGTAAAATTGCTCGCGTAAACCAAACATTGCTGCATGGGCTGTGCTGTTAAATCCGCCACGTAAAAACGCATATTTTTTCTCGGGATGAAAAAATTGTACTTGTCGTTGTAGTAAGTCTTTTAGGCTCATTTTATTTAAGTATTTACTCTAATTATTGTTGTTAAATTCACCGCTAGTTTGCCCGTTTTTTCTTTAAATGCCAACAACTTATCGTGGTATGAACTCAGACCTGTTATTAAAACCATGCAAGTTGATCTTATATGTTGTAAACGTGCTGACATATGTCTTTAAAGTTGAGGTTCCCAGAAAAAGTTATTTACATTGAAAAATGAGCGTATAAAATCCGCACAACGTTGAAGTTGAATGTTGACTTAACATCATAAGGTAAACGATAACAAAGGAATGCGACGCGTTTTAACAATTAATAACAACAACTAATAAACCTTAGAGGATATGATCATGAAAAAAATAACAAACCAGCTGTTGTCGGGCTTGCTGTTAAGCAGTGGCCTAGTGGCTGGCATTGCAGTGGCAGAACCTGTTGAATTTAAAGTTTTAGCCGATTGGGGCAGCGGCTATAACGCCCAGTTAAAATTGACTAATGAGACCGATAAACCAATGACTGATTGGCGAGTTTCGTTCGACTTTGATGGCGATGTTAAAAACCTTTACTCGGGCAGGGTGGTTAGCGCCCAAGAGGGTCACTTTGTATTTGAAGGCAGTAGCTGGAACAAAACGATAAAACCGGGTCAAAGTGTGACTTTGGGCTGGAACGGCTCAAGCGCGGGCGATAGTGCTAAGTTGACCAATGTAGATTTTGGCGGTAGCGATATTACTGTACCAACAGGGCCATACCGTATTGGATATGACTTACAAGCCGATTGGGGCGCGGGATATGTTGCCAGCATCAGCGTGTCAAACAATGGTGCTGAGCATATGAACGGTTGGGCATTGAGCTTTGATTATCCATACCCTATCAGCAATATCTACAACGCCAACATTGTTAGTCATGAAGGTGATAGATACACCATAGAAGGTGTTGACGAAGGTGCCGATTTGGTGCCAAACGAAGTCAGCGTTTTTGTTATTCGCGGTAATGTCGGTGGCTTAACTGAGCAACCGAGCAATATTGAGTTTAAATATTAATGTGTTGGCCGCCGTTATTCGGCGGCTTTTATCGCATTCGATTTTAATAATAACTAATTACATCTACAACAGGTAGTTTTTTACTTGTTAAGTGGGTTTTTAGGGGTTAAGAGGTAAAAAATAACCCCCTTATGTGGTTTTATTTCAGTGCATTTTTGTTTTCTTCTTAAGAGGTATATAATTACTCATTAAGGGCCTTTTTCTGGCTTAAGAGGTAAAAAAGTGGGTGCTAAAAACATAAATGCTATGACTGATCTTGCTATTGCGAAAATGTTGATACAGCGTATCGAACAGCTAAGGTTAGAGCGCAATATTTCGCAGCAAAGCATGGCTGATGAGTTGGGCGTAACGGTAAAAAGTTATCGTAATTTTAAAACCGGTAAAGTGAAGCTTGAATCGCTGATTGGGATGATGCGAGTATTAAGTTGCCTTGAATTGGTTGACGATTTCATTCCACAAACCCCCTTTAGCCCGATGGAGTTGATGAAACTTAATGGCCAAAAACGTCAGCGGGCATCGCGTAAATCCCGAGCGACAAAACCCATCGACCCAACATTGCCTTCGGAGGATGAGTGGTGAGCATTTCTTTAGCACAGGTAAAATTATGGGGCAAATTGGTGGGGGCATTGGCTCATGATGCCAACAGCGGTTATTGCACTTTCGAATACGCGCCCCAGTGGCTGGCAACGGGTATTGAAATTTCACCAATTCATTTACCATTAAGCCGTCAAAAGTTCACTTTCAGAGCATTGCCGCAGGCTACTTACAAAGGTCTTCCCAGCGCTTTTGCCGATACGCTGCCAGACGATTTTGGTAATGCGATTATTGATGCTTGGCTGGCCCGCGAAGGTCGAGACAAAAATACTTTTAGTGCATTAGAACGCTTGTTATATACCGGTAAGCGCGGAATGGGTGCGCTGGAGTATGCGCCTGCGATAAAAGCTGAAATAGCAACATCCTCAGCGGTCGAGCTGAATGCACTGATACAAATGGCGCAAGATGTACTGGATAACCGCAGTGATTTGATTGCCAATTTGGCTGATGATAAAAAACAGGCGTTGAGCACTATGGTGCAGGTGGGCACATCGGCAGGTGGTGCCAGACCAAAAGCGGTTATTGGCGTGAATGCCGATAGAACTCAATTGCGCACTGGACAGGTTGATTTGCCAAAAGGCTTTGAACATTATTTGCTTAAGTTCGACGGCGTGGTTCAACACCGTGTTAATACCGAAACCTTTGGCGATCCACAGGGTTTTGGGCGAATGGAGTTTGCCTATTACATCATGGCGAAGGCGGCAGGCATTGATATTTCCCATAGTGAATTACTCACTGAAGGCGACAGGGCACACTTTATAACCAAGCGATTTGACAGGGTTGGCAACCGCAAAGTGCATTATCAATCGTTGTGTGCCATGGACCATGCCGATTTTAAAAAGCCGGGCGAATACAGTTACGAACAAGTGTTTACTGTGATGAGAATGCTTGGCCTTAAACGGGCCGAGGCACTGGCTATGTTTCGCCGGATGGTATTCAATATTGTCGCCAGAAATCATGACGACCACAGCAAAAACTTCGGTTTTATGCTCAACGATGCCCACCAATGGCAATTGGCTCCCGCGTTTGATATTGCCTATAGCTATAAAGAAGGTTCGCCTTGGGTGCATTCACATCAGTTATCTATTAACGGCAAGCGCGATAATTTTGCACGAAATGACTTGTTGGTTGTCGCTGGAACATTCAAAAAAGAAGCCAATTTGATTATTGATGAAGTCATTGAAGTTGTATCAAGATGGCGCTCATTTGCCGATAATGCGGGGGTTTTTAAAGATTTTAGCCAACAAATTCAACAAAACCTTCGGCTGAAGCTTTAACTCATTCGCTTAGAGACCCCCAGATGAACTATCAAGATAAAGCCCGTGACATAATCCAGTCAGACCAATGGATGATGGATTGCTTGCGAGCTGCTGGCGACCTTAAATTAAAAGACTGGTATATAGGTGCCGGATTTGTTCGCAATAAAATCTGGGATGTACTGCACGGTTACAATACAAGAACCCCTCTAAATGACGTTGATGTGGTGTATTTTGACAACTCTGCTACTCATAAAAACGCCGATAAAGCGCTTGAGCAAAAACTACTTGCCGTGATGCCTGGTATTAATTGGTCGGTGATTAATTTGGCTTATATTCACCTCAGATATGACCAGCAACCATTCAAAGACAGTACTCATGCTATTTCGTATTGGCCAGAGTTGCCAACCTGTATTGGTGTGCGGCTTGAAGATGACAGACATTCATTGAGCTTCACTGCGCCTTGGGGCATTGAGCATAACTTTTCGTTGGCAGTAAAACCCAATATTCATGTGGGTTTGCCACCCGAGGTTTATGCTAAACGAATTGCTGACAAGCAGTGGGATAAGATTTGGCCTCGTCTAACCTTATTTTCTTTGTGATAAATTCACCATCTTAATCAATAGTCTTTTACCGTTTTATCGGTAGGTTTGTATGCATGATTTTGACTGCACACAAACCTTGCCATAATCACCCCTCAAATGAATCAACGTTGAAAGCTTCTATGGTTTCTCAACCTCAGTAACCGTATATTTTACTGAGACGATTTTCCAGCCATCGTCTTGTTTGACTAAATCCCATGCCTCAGTTCCAAACGCTTTTTTAACGCCATTACGGTGGTCGCTGTAATTAAAATGTACCGAGGCGAGATATCCGTCGGTTTGAATTTTAATATCCGACATTTTCTCTTCCTGCTTTTCTTTGTCTGATATCATTTTTTCTGGCGGGCCGAACTGACCAAAGTCGACTGAGCGGGGGAAATCGGGTTTGGTTTTGCGTTGTTCGGCGACCATTTCATCGCTGAATACCGCAATCCAAGGGATTTTGTCGCTATAAAAGAGTGATTTGAAGATGGTTTTGTCTTTGTTAATGATTGCTAACCTGAAGGTTTCGACAACCGCTTTTATCTCGTTTTTGTAAGCCTGAGTGTTTTCTCTGGCGGTGGCAGAACTAGATAAACCTAAAGAGACTAAGGCGACTAAAAAATAACTGATTTTCATACTGCTTCCTATATTAAAGGCGGGTCAACTCCTGACCTGACAAACCTCATCTTAACAGAAGGTTATGGCTATTTATAAGCTTTACCCAGTCGCGTTTGTTTTTTCTATCGCTTGCATTATGCTTGGAGTTCACTAAAAAGAATCAAAGGAAAAACAATGTTAACAATTACTCTTTTATGGCTACCCATTTTGCTCAGTGCAGTAGCGGTTTGGATTGTCAGTGCGTTAGTGTGGACAGTGATGCCTCATCATAAGACCGATTATGCTGCTTTTACCGACGAAGACAAGGCACGCGCTGACCTCAAAGAACAAAACCTCAAACCCGGTTTGTACAGTATGCCTTTTGTTGGGACTCAAGACATGAATTCGCCTGAGGTTAAACAAAAGTGGGCTGAAGGCCCCGTTGCATTTGTCACCGTGTTGCCTAATGGCCTTGCGATGGGCCAAAAGTTAATCTTCTCTTTCATCCAAAACCTGATAGTCGCTGTAGTCATTGCCTATATCGCCACATTCACCTTAACGGCCGACAGCCACTATATGGAAGTCTTTAGACTGGTATTTATTGTGACTTGGCTGACTTATGCTGCTGCTTTTGTACAAGACGCCGTTTGGTTTGGCCGGGGTTGGTCGGTGATCCTTAAATTCTCTTTCGACGCCCTGCTGTACGCTTCGGTTACGGCGGGAATTTTTGGATGGTTATGGGTTTGATACTGAGGGCGAAGTTAAACCACGTGAAAAACTGATAGTAGGAGCGGGAGCGGCGATTTATTGGCTATGGCACATTATTGAAATGGCTTCGCCATTTATCGTAACAAGGTCTTAACTTCAGTTCTAAACCCGCAACTCTAAAAAAGGTTGAACTTCAGTTGCCACTCCACGTTAATTTAAAGTCTGAAAAGTCATCACTCAGAATAAAGTCCTAAATCTACCTTCAGTTTTTAGCGTTTGCCCTGAATAAAGGTATTGTGTAAGATGTTGCTGATTCTGCGAACAAAATCGCAATGAGTCTAGACATTCAATAAACAGTAACATTAATTTAAGGTAAATCATGGCAAAAGATATTGGCCATTGGCACAAGACTAAAACTGTCGTAGCCAAAATATGTTGGTGGGTTATTCAATGGACTGCTAAGGATATACCAACTCAATCAAAGGGCTTTCCTGATTTATGTCCTACCGATAACGCTGAACATGTAGAGCAATATATAGACAGGCTCAATGAGTTACTGATTAATCGTGAAGGCAAAGTACGGGAAATTGCCATCACTGCGCCATATTCTGGTGGTAAAAGTTCTTTAATTAATACGTTTTGTAGACGTCATTCTTTTTTCAAATATACCCGTATTTCTTTGGCTGCATTTAAAGATATTGATGCCGCAGATATAAATGCAGGGGTCACAGCACCAGATAATCAAGCCCAAGGTGCTGCTACCACGCAGATAAATACGGTTGCTAATGCGAATGAGCAAAACCTTCACAAAATAGAAAAAAGTATTATCCAGCAAATCCTTTACCAAACGGATAGTGACAAAGCGCCAAACTCCAGATTTAGAAGAATATTTCCGGTGCCTCCATCCTATTGGCACACCTTAATGGTTTCGACCGCCATGGTATTTTGGTTGGCTATTTTAGTCTTTGTAAGCTCAACACCAAAATTAACGTTTATATCTATTTTGAGTGACGTCATTCAACATCCAATCTACTCGAATTATAAACTCTGGCTTTTGATTTATTGTATATCGCTGCCGATTCTTGTTTTGCGGGATGGCTATCGAAATATTCATAAATACAGCATAACCAAGTTCAATCCTTTAAAAGGAGATGTTGCTTTTGATCAGCAACGCAAAGACTCGATATTCAATATTTACCTTGAGGAAATAATTTATTATTTCGCTACAACAAAAAGCGATGTTGTGTTCTTTGAAGACTTGGACAGGTTTGAGCGCACTGACATTTTTATTAAGCTCAAAGAGTTAAATAAACTGATTAACGACAGCAATGATGTAAAACAATCTGTCCGCTTTATATATGCACTGCGTGATGATGTTTTTGAAGGTAAGAACCGTACAAAATTTTTCGATGCGATAATCCCAATCATTCCCATTGCCAATAGTTCGAATTCATATCCACAATTGAAAAAACTGATTGCTGATGCCGATTTTGAATTGGATTTGAAAGATCAATTTTTGCGAGATATATCGGTTTATATGGATGATATGCGTATGTTGAAAAATATCGTGTCTGAATATGGCATATACAAAAGTACCTTGCAGCCCAAGCTGCCTGAATTAGATTGTCAAACACTGTTTGGGTTTATTGTATATAAAAATGCTTATTGTGATGATTTTGCCAAGTTGCATGATGGGCAAGGAATGCTTTTTGATTTGTTTAAAAGTGCTGCTGGGTTAAAACAAGAATTGGTGAAGCAGTTGGATGCTGATATTGAATCGCAGAAGCAAAAGCTGGTTAAGGCAGATGCTGAGCAGCTTCGTTCTTTGAAGGAACTCAATACTGTTTATGTTTTTTATGCCATGGCAAGAATTGAAACTTCTGTTATTTCTCATATAGATAGTATAGATATTCGGGATGCTACTAATCCTGAAACATTCGACAAGCTTAATGAAAGTACAGAAACATTAACTTATAGGCATCCGAATCAAGGTGGTAACTATGGTTCAAATTACCGCTTTAACCAATGGCTCAATGAATTAACGCCGCCATATGATGTCCGTAAAGAACAGATTTTGAACAAAAACCAGAATAGACAAAAAGAACTCAAAAGCGATATTCAGCGCTATCAGGAAGAAAAGCAAAGTGTTAAAACCCTGTCATTAAGAGAGCTGTGTAATAAATGCTCGAAAAATAGAGTATTCAAGGGTATAGATAAAGCGTTGTTAATTCACTTACTAGAAAAAGGCTATATTGATGAGTATTATCACCTCTACATCACTCATTTTCATGAAGGTCAAATGACAGCGAATGATATGACGTTTGTTATGGCTGTTAAAAGTCGGCAATCAATTAACAGAGCTTGGACACTCGACAATTGTGGAGAGACGTATAAATACTTCTCAGATGAAGAGTTCAAACGATTTGAGTTTATGAACTACAAAATGATTGACCACCTACTAGCAAAAAATGAAACCTACCCAATAAGATCACTGCTGACATATGGAGTTAAAAACACACAGAGCAGCCTTTTACTGATTAAAGAGGCATTTCATGCAATTGAAGATCATGTGGGGTGGTTGCAATTGCTCTGTGAAGTTTGGCCGACCATTTGGCTTGATATCGTTAGTAGCACTATTATTGCCAGCACAGACAAGAATGAATTGCTGGCCATGATGTTTATTGCACTTGAGCAAGATAATAATTTCGAACAGTTGGCAGATTGTCAAAATGACTTGGCTGCGTATCTTGATGGTAATGAAGCTATTGCTGATTACTTTCCGTCAATTGAAGAATACCGTATCAAATTGTTTGGCGCCATGGAATATCTGGGCGTTAGCTTTCAGCAGCTTGAGCATTGTGCCGAACAAAACAAGTTTCTTGACTACGTAGTGAAGTATCAATTATGCAACATTACTACTGGTAATCTATTGATATTACTTAATTGGCTTGAGTCGAAAGGGGAGTCTGTTGCGATGGATTACTCTGTGTTTTTGCAAGTTGAAAATGAAGACTTTAGAGCGTTGGTAAATAACAAAGTCAATGGGTTTACTGAACTTGTGGGACAAGGAAACATAGGCATTATCGAGGTCTCGGATGTCATTAATTTGCTTAATAACAAAGCGGTTACAGACGACTGCAAACAAAAGTTAATAGCCAATGTTGATTTTCAAGTGCTGGATATCGAGCAAGTTAAAAATACGCCACTTTGGGCAGCACTGTTAACACATGATAAAGTTTATGCGAATTGGGTAAACGCAATTAAGGCATATTGGTTTGACACTATTGAACCTGAACCATTTTTAGTCTTTCTAAACCGACAGAGAGTAGTAACCGCGCTGTGTAGTGAGCAGAGGGTTATAGAAACGAAAGACAGTGCTGCTTTTTTACAGAGCATTCTTCGTGATGAGGTCGATTTAAACGTCTTCAAAGCTTACTACACATATTTCGATCAACCTTATGCCCTTGCAGATTATGTAGATATCCCCGTTGCTAAACTAGAATACTTGATTTGGACTGGCAATATAGAAGCTGACCTTGAACATTATCAGGCTATAAAGCAGGCCTATGCGTTAGGTGCTTATTACCTATTGGAAGAAAACTTTGGTACATATTTCGATGCTGAAGGTGGCATTGAGGCGTTGCATGTTGAGGTGGAAGATTACAACAAGTTGCTGATATCGAACAAGCTCTCGAATGTACAAAAACACACATTCGTTGAAGCTATGGGCCCACTAATAGATGAAAAAAATGAGGTAAATAATAAAGGGCTGTTGTCAATGTTGTTGTTGATACGAAAACCAGAGGATTTTAAACGTGAAGCGACGATCCCTAAAGTATCAGCAAAAATACTAAGGTCATTGCTGCAAGTAATCGTTAACAAAGATGACAAGATAATTCTATTAGTTGGGCAATTGCAGCACTTGGAGACAGCGACGATTGAATCATTGTTGAGTCAGCTTGGTGGTGATTATGCTGAAATATCTAAAAGTACAACGGCTGTGACGATAGCTCGTTCTTCGGTGAATAATTTATTGGCATTGGCACTTCAACGACATGACTTTATTGTCTCGTCAAAAGCTGAAACTGGGCTCGATGGCTTTCGCTCGAAAATAGTATTGCGTAAGGTGTGATAGGTTGGGGTAATTCCTGACTTTACCAATCCATCAGGCAATTAAAGGCAAACGGGTTTAAAGATTAGAAATAGTTATAACTCTAAATGGGTACTAATTCCAGCTCGCGATATTGGTCCTAGACCAATCAAAATTGAATTCACGTTAATATAATGTCTGAAAGTTCATCTGGAGGTTTTGTTATAGTGTTTGAGTTTTCTTTTGGGTCGTTGCGTTAATGTGTGCTGTAATAACGAACCTTGACAATCTTTGTTATTGGTGAGATTGTGACCTTATTAACAGGTTAAGAAGACTCAAAAAAGATGAATATTTCGCTCACACCAGAATTAGAGTCACGAGTAAGAGCCAAAGTAGAAGGGGGCTTGTATAACAATGCTAGTGAAGTGATTCGCGAGGCGTTGCGTTTTATGGATACTCATGATGAATGGGTAAAAGAATTAAAATTACAGCAACTCAGGGCACAACTAAAAGAAGGCACCGATCAATTGGCTCGGGGGGAAGGCACCACCATAGGATCGGAAGCTGAGTTGGATAGTTTTTTTCAAGATATTATCAGCTAGATTTAATCAATAATGACAAATACTCTGGTCATTTCGCCTGCTGCAAAGGAAGATCTGCAAAACATTTACAACTATGGCAAAGGTAATTGGGGAGCTGTTCGTGCCACGCAATATCTCCTTCACATCAAATCAAAATTCAGCTATTTACAAAGTAATCCTCAAGGTTGTGCAGTTCGCAATGAATTGTTGTTAGGGATCCGATGCTTGCCTGTCAAAAATCATAATGTGTTTTATCAGTTTCAATCCAAATCACGTCAAGTAGAGGTTGTGCGTATACTGCAAGGTAGGCAAAGCGCAGCACTGCATATTTCATGATCCCACTGAGTCTACGAAATTGAGCCTAAGTAATTATTTCATATAGGTTTTTATTGTTTTTTGCTATTATTCTAATTCAATAATTAGCAGTAAAAACAATAGGAAAATCAATGCATTTCAAAAAACTCTGTTTATCGGTCATGATTGGCGCAGTGAGTCTTTCAGCCTCGGCTTTGGACGTTAAAAAACCGCAAATCCTCGACCGCGCCCAAGTAAAACAAATTAACATGGTTGCCCAAGACAAACATGGCCACGACATTGAGTTTGATGTGAGTGCTAGGTGTGGTGCTGGGTATCAGGGTATCGGCAAAATTATTATGTCTGATAGCGCAGCAAAAGATGAAGCGATGTTGTTGAAGTTTAAATATGGCCCGCAAGTGGCCAAGCAGTTTATGAACCACTGGAATACCAAAGCCAGTGATAATGCGCCTAGATTACCGACCGTTGCTATGTTCATCTACCCAGAAAACGGGCATGAACTGGCTAGCCTGTTGACTGACAGCAAAAATCGTCAACAAAAACTGGCGAGTTTAAATAGCAACGAAAGTATGAAAGTCATGGTCGCTCAAGACAGTAGCAATACAGCAAATTCAAACGGCGAAATTATAGTTTTTGCCTGTGGTGGCAAAGAGCACCCGCCCAAGGTTTTGAGATAAAGGCTCTTCGATAATAGGTTTAAGCAAATCGCTGCTTATAAACCTCACGACTCAATGGCACTTGTTGGCCATTGGTCAATTCTACACTGTATTTACCGCCGCCGTGTTTAATCACTTTAGCGATTTTGTTCTGCGGCACAATGTACGATCGGTGAATGCGAATGAAGTGAGGGCGCGAAAATAGCAAGGCAGGCACTGCAAAATAGCCTAGAGCGGCTTCTATTTTAGGCGCATTCGTAATCACCAACGCATGTTACTTGTCCGCATTGTTTGCAGGTCGCTTCTAATTCAAATGTGTCAAAATAGTTGGGTATTTTGGACTGCTCGATATCTTCAAATTCTTTAAGCGACTCAAACTGGTAGGTGTAATGAGCGACCAAGTAAAAGATTGATTTTGTACAATTCTTACATCGATATAACAGTTTGTCTCCATCACTCGGGTAGCTTGACCCGTGTCCATATTCACCATCGTGGCCATGTTTTGACAGATCCAGTATGGTGATTTTCTTATTACAACAAATGCACTTGGTGGCCAGTGGCGGTAATAACTCTAAGTCGTCATTCAAAATCCCATAAAGAGCAAGAGCTGACGCATTACATTGACAAGTCAGTTCAAATTTAGAATCAAAGCGTTCAAATCCAGCTGTATATTTAGCGATGGTTATTGGTTTTGATTGATATCCGGTGATATTGCGAGGCGTATACCTGTGGGATAACATCACAAACTCATTTGGTTGATATGTCATTGTCTTAAAGCTCGGTTTTGCTTAATAAAGCGTTTAAAAGCTTGTATTAATTTTGGACTGTGAAGGGCATCAATACTTTGTTTTACTTCAATGCCGACAAGTCGTTTTAAAGGCGATTGGCTGACATCGAAAAGGGTTTGTGACATTTTAATTGTTGGATCTTCGGGTGTTTGATGGCCAATGATTAACAAAGGGGCATTATAATGTTCGGCTAATATTTTGGCGTTATCAATAGATTTGAAAACATCGTCAACTTCGACTGAATATATCAGAGCCCTTTTCCACGAAGGGACTTGAGAGAGCGCATCATTTACAGTAGTGAAGGCGTGTTGTAACACCAAGCCTTCAATCGGTGTTGTTTTTGCGACGTACGCGGCTATGGTTGAGCCAAAAATAAAACCGTAGAGTGTTATGGAATCTGGATTGAGCTCTTGACGTATTCTAGTTATTTGGGTTTTGGTATCTTTAACCCAATCGGCAATTGTGGGTTTACCACTACTGGTGCCATGTCCTCTAGGGTCAAACATGACTATATCTGTATTGAGTGAGGCAATGGCCTTTAGGATTGGCAGTCCATTTTTAACTAAGTTCATGCGGTCGTCGGCAACGATAAATATTAAATCTTTCGAATCTGGATGATTGAGCATTAACCCTCTTGTTGTTGCCAATTTATCCTCGGTATCCATTTTCATTAAGGTTAAATGATAAGCAGGAAAGTTATCGAGCCAACGGTCTACCGTTTTTTGGGTAAATTGACTGCCTTCATTAGGACGTGAGCGATTCAATTCTTTTATTTGCAGTACGCAACCAGCCAAGAAAATACTTACCAGTGTAGTTATCATTAACTTCGTCATAAATGCCTCCTAATTATTAAGCAAATCGCTGCTTATAAACCTCACGACTCAATGGCACTTGCTGGCCATTGGTCAATTCTACACTGTATTTACCGCCGCCGTGTTTAATCACTTTAGCGATTTTGTTCTGCGGCACTATGTACGATCGGTGAATGCGAATGAAGTGGTTGGGCAGGGTTTTAAGCAGTTTATCGCAGCTTTTGTCGTGTAAATAACTGGCTTGGTCGTCGGTGGTAATGTTCGCATAATTGCCATCGGCTTTGATTAATTCTATGGTGTCCAGCGGCAGTAATCGCACTTGACCTTTGGTTTTTATCGACAGGTATTTTAGCTGCTCGCGCTGGCTAAATTCGTCATTTAGGTAACGCTCGGTGGCGAGTTTAAAACGTTTTTCTAAAATTGGCTTAGTGACAAAATCGAGCACACCATAATCAAAAGCTTGTGCGGCTTTTTCGGGTGTGGCTGTGATCACTATGGTTTTAAATGATGAGGCTGCGGCCAGTTTTAACAGGTCAAAGCCGTTTTCACCGTTGACGTTTAAGTCTAAAAACATCAAGTCGTATTGGTTGTCTAAAATGGCGGCATTGGCCGATGTTAGGGTGTAACAGACAGTCACTTTGGCCTGTTCAAAATACTTCTGTGACAAGTCCTCTATTCGCTCGGCTACCAGAGTTACGTCTTCTACAATCAATATATTCATATCGTCTCGTTCACCTTTATCACTGTTTCCCAACCGCCTTCTACTTCGCCCGCTGTGAGTGTCCACTGGTCGGGTTGCCATGCTTCGAGCTGGGCTTTGATGTAGTTTAACCCGCTGCCACTGGTTGTTTTGTCCTTTGGTGGGACAGTCACTTTGCCATTATTAAACAATTTGTAGCAAGTGCCATTGCCCGTTTCTTTACTCAGCACAAAAGACGCAGCTTCGTTGCCCGAATATCCGTGGGTAATGCCATTTTCTACCAAGGTATGAAAAATGGCAGGGGGTATTTCTTCGTCACCAGCTATGCCTTGCACTTTTAGCTGATATTGCGCCCTTTGTTGAATGCTCATGATTTTAAGGTGGGTATGGCACATGTCGATTTCTTGTTGAATGGGCACCAGTTTTTGCTTGCTCATTATGGTGAGTAAATGAAATTCTTCAGACAGGGCATCAATCATCTCACTGGCGGTTGCAGGTTCTTTGCTGACCAATTGCTGCAACGACATGAGTGAGTTCATTAAAAAATGAGGCTGAATGTGTTTTTGCACAAACTGGTATTCAAGCTTGGCCAGTTTGAGCTGAGTTTGGTTGAGGGTTTGGGTTTTATTCCATATGTTTTTGGCCGAACTGAAAACCATTAACAAGGCGAATAAAATCATCCCCAAATTATCGAGTTTAAAGATTATTGAGGTGATTAGCGGGTGGCTAAAAACAAAGTCGTATTGTTCGATGAGGTTGAATTCGTCGAGCACATTAAACGTGGTGATGATTAGCAAAGAAAGCACAATAACGGGGTTCGAACTGGGCTTTTTAATCATGCCAAATACCGAAAACGCAAGTGCCACAAAACTTAACACTAATGCTGGGGGCCAGTGGAGAAATATGGCCGCCAATAAAGCCGCTAAAAACACCGATATAGCACCTGTGAAGTGTTTGGTGGCGAGGTCAAACTCAAAATAGATGACACCAATCAGGCAAAAGTAAATTAAGGCTTCGATAATTCGCCTTAATGTGTAGCTGTCGGCTACGGTGACGGTGTTGAGCAGGCCGTTCCAGTACATGGCTTCGCTGGCCATAAGCAAAAAGTTAAATAAAAATGTGGTGGCCAATAAGGCGAAAACTCTTTTGCGATTGAGTGAAAAATACAAAGCGAGGTTAACAAAAATAGCGAACACAAAAATGCCTGAAAACAACAGCGGTGCAATAGACATCACGGTTGAATGCCTGCTCAGTTCGCTCAGGTTGCCGATAGACAAGTCGCGAAATGTTGCGCCTTGCTGATGGTGAAAGTTAGAAAAACGTACGGTGAGATTATTGAGTCCGCCGTGTAAATACGCTTTAGGTATCCTTTGCCTGACCATCGAACGGCCTGTGGTCTCGGTAGGCATTGAAGTGCCAACAATGCCATTGCTGAATAGATGATAACCGTTGATATGCACCTCGGCAGCATTGATATTACTGCGTAACTGCAACCAAATATCGCGTTCATCAATGACTGTTTTTGAGGTGTGAAATGCCACGGTGATGCGCCATTGATTGGGTTCAAGCGCTACGATATCGGCAATGGCTGTCACGTTTAATCCTTTGGCGATTAGTTGGTTGTTTGCACCTTTGTACAAGGTCGCGGCCTTGAACATGGTTAGGTCAATTTCGCTGCCTTTATAAGTAGGTGTTGCTGCGCTTTGGGCTTGGCTGTTGTGAACAAGCAAACCCAATAGCAGTGTTAAGAGGTGGATTAAAAGCGTTTTCAATGATGGTCTCTCAAAAATGGCAGGGTGCGCCGTTAGGACCTTAGTCCTGCACTAATTGCTGTTTCTTAAAGTAAGGTCAAAAGCATTTAACCACAGAGAACACTGAGGACACAGAGAAAAGCTCAAAATCAAAATTAACTAAGGCTTCGGATCACGCTTTTTGCTTTTGTCCTTCTCTGTGCCCTCTGTGGTTAAAACGTTTTTGCCTTTAGCCAATTATAATGACTCTACAAGGCTTGAACCCGCTTGAGGTTGCGTTGATAAATGGCGATTGTGTCGGCATTTTCACTTTTATTGGTGGCAATATCATACGCCAGTTGATACATCTTTGCTGCACTTTGATGGTCACCAGTGTGTTCGAGCACTTCGCCATAACTGTCAAATGGGTTTGACAAATCGGGGTGCAGTTCGGTGGCCAGTTTCAGTAAATATAGCGCTTTTTTGTTGTCTTTATCAACAAAGCTGTAGCCCATACCATTGAGCAAATCCGCTGTTGGTTTGTGCGCATTCGATGCCGTAAATGTTTTGTCTACCCCGTGTTTAAACCACTGTTCAAGAAAGGTTTTATTGCTTAACAATGCAGTCGAATCCGGATAGTAATGCTTCATGACTTTGTACAGCGTTTGAAGGGCAGTTAGGTCTGGTACGTAACTGACATAGTAACTTTCTTGGTTGGCCAATTCTCGCTGTGATGGTTTTATTGTGTAGCCAAATTCTGCTGATATGGCATCAAAATGTTTGATGACTTGCTCAATTGTCATCTTTTCGTAAGCGTTGCCTAATTTAAGTGGGGCATACAGTCGTTTGAACGCCGAATGTTGGCCAATAAAGGGTGAAGATTGATGGCCGTCGACGTCATGAAAATCAAAATCAAAGCGTAAGCCAGTAGGAGCATGGTCTTTAAAAATTTGTTGTGTTTGGGCAAAAGCGTCGGTCATTTTAAAAAATTCGGTGCCGCCAACATTGCTGTAAAAGTAACTGTTGAGTTCTCTATTGGCACTGAGTAAATGTTGAAGCAACTTTCGTTGCTCAGGAATATGGTGCATTGATGGACTAAAAGCAAAACGGGCTTTGAACAGTTCTGGCTTTTTGATTAACGAATGAAACACAAACAACCCGGCCTGCGAATGTCCGGCAAGTAGTCGGTAGTCGGTGCTTTGGTAATTGGCGTCAACCAATGGGATAACCTCGTTTGCCAGAAAATCTAGAAAATGATCTGCTCCCGGATTCACCTTAGCTGTATCTCTAAAGAACGTGTTGTAGTCGCGACTTCGCTGCCCAGTGTGCGGGATAGACACTATGATCATTTCGGGGATGTGGCGTTTGCCCGATAAAAAGTCGTAAATAAAGGCGGTATTGCTTTGTAGGTTTTGACCGTCGAGCAGATATAAAACGGGGTAACGTTGTTTTGACTGGTGATAGCTTTTGGGCAGTTTAATTTTTATTTGACGAGATTCTTTCAAGTATTTCGATTCGATGGTTTTGCTGATGTTGAAGCCGTCAGTCGTTTCGCTAACGCAGGTAAAGCTGATGCACGATAAGGTTAGGGCTAAAAGTAGCATTTTGGTCATGAGGGTTGCCTCCAAGTGGGTTCGAAGGCAACTCTAGCGACAATTCAGTTTATGCACCAAGGTTACTGGCTCAATTGCACATAGTTTGGGTGAATGTCACTTTTTGGCGGTTAATTGATTTACCACACCGCGTTATACGAAATATCGCCAAGGATATATTTCATGCGGTCGGTGTCGGGTGTTCTGGCTGCATCAGTCAGTATGGTGGCCGCTACTGGGTCCATGTCGGAATTGTTAACCAAAAAATCGCGGAGGTTTTTGGCGGCGTCATCGATTTCTTTTTGGTCGTCGGTTTTTGATGCGGCTTGCAAAGACGTTACTAAGTCGACCATGCGAGGGCGTAAATCTTTCTCGTCTACAGAAAATTTATGCATCGCCGACACCACGCTGATGCGCTGTTCGATGGTCATTTTGTTGATTGGGCTGACATAGTCTTTAATCGACACGTCGGTAGTGTATTGGTCGGTTTGTAGGGTTTCGCTCAGCAGTGGTTCATTTTGTGATTGAGAGGCTGACTTGGCTGGCATCGCTTTTTGTGGCTCTGCTTTGTGTTGCTTAACGCTGGCCGGGGCTGCTTGCACGCCACCGGTAGACATGACGGTTAACGCCCCAATGACGAGACCTTTTTTAAGTTTCTTACTTTTTGTATGCTTTTTCATAGTTCAGACTCACTTTAGATTCATTTGATTGGATGAATGTTGATACAACTTCCCTGTACTTTTTATGCCGCGTGTTATGCCCTGTTTTAAGGGCTAATGCGTTGACAGTAATTCCCGTAATGGGATATTCAAGTATAGGTATTGGCGATTTATGAGTCAAAATACAATAGGTTAAGATTTGGGACATTCGTACTGTTCTTTCGCATTGTGTCCTAAAAAAATGGCATTTGCCCAGCTTTTAGATAGGTTTTTATGTCTTTGAGCGTTTGGCCCGCAAAGCTTAATTTGACATGGGCCAATGTCAGTGTAGACACCTTGTTCATCTGTTTACCCGACAATACCAGCTTTTGGTCAAAGTGGTTTTGCGCGCTATTTGTGATAGTTGCTGCTGCCAAACCTGACTCGACCAAACAGTCAAAAAAGCTTTGCCAGGCCGCGCGGCTGTTGGCTGTTGGATGGCATTCAATACCCAGTTGATTGCCATGCGATGCGCCAACGTTGAGCGACAGTTTTACGTTAAACAATGAGGCGATTTTTGTGAGTAAGGGCTGTAATTTGACAAGCTCCGTCAACGGCGAGTGTTGCCTCAAAGCTTGTTCTATCGACATTGCACTGGTGCAAATTCGCAATGTTGTGGGTGTTCGTGGGCACATATAACCAAAATGTTCGATGGGTAATTGGCGGCAGCATTGTTGCAGGCGATAAAGTAAAAAACTGAGGTTTTTAAGGTCAGTATGTTGTTCAAAGAATTGTTTGAGTTGCTGGTTTTTGTTAAACCTTGCTAATACCACAGTGGGGTCGAACGAAATAAAGCATGAAGGCAGAGGCGTTTTAATGCTGGTTGCACTGTTGTCGTATTCGAACCAATCGAGTCCATGCTCGTTGGCCACCGCATAAGCGATGTCGGTGCGTGTATTGTGTATTAAGCTTTTCTCTAAATAGATACTAGAACATTCTGGGTGTTCGGCGGTGGTGGCATTAACGAAGGCCAGTTCAGTTGCGCTGAGGTTTAAGTCGCCATTGTTAACCAAGCTGTAAATAACTTCGCGGCTCACAGTTGTATTTTCCATGATTGGCCTATTTGTTTATTTCATTTCTTATTTAAGTAGCTTAGCCGGAAAAAACAAAAAATCTTCTGCCGGGTTGGGGTTATGACATGACAGGCAACTGGATTCTTGAGTGTAAGGTTCAAGGGCGGTATTGCTGAGCTTAAAGGGCACAACGCAACCATTTCGCCGAGTGGGTAAAGAGCTGGTGCAACGCGTGGCACGGTCGTCGTTTTGATACCACTGGGTGCCGTTCTGGCGGTAGTACTGCCAATAATCGTCAGCGTTGTATCTTTGTAATTCGCTGGTGTAAAAAACGAAATTGCTGTCGGGGTCTGCGACTATGTAGCGGGCAAATTCAAACTCACTTTGGTCACCGATTTTTGCGTTGTTTTCGTCACCGCCGAACTGGTTGAGTGTGGCGTTTGATGCGGGGTCGTACAGCGTCCATTTACGAATCAACTGTTGGGTTTTCAATACGGTTAGCTTGCCTCTGATGTTTTTTTCAGCTTTTGGTGCGCTGTCTATTTGGGTGAAGGTGCTCCATATCCACAGGGGCTGTTTTTTGGTTTTGTACATCACGTGCATGGCAACCAAGCCAACTTGTGTGGTTTGGCATTGGCCTTGTTGTTTAATGGTGGCGGTATGGCGAAAATAGCGCCCGGCATCGTCTTGTATGGTCAGCTCTTTCCACGCCAGTTTAAGTACCATTGAACCAAAAACTTTTGGGTCGCCAACGGGAAAGTTAAAAGGGCCTGTAGGGTGAGCATCTAAATAATCTACGACCTTGGGGCTTATAATGGTCTCATATCGAATTAAGTTACCGGACGAATCTCGAAGGTGTTTGTGCTTGTCGTTAGGCAGGGTGGTTTTTGACAAAAAGCGGTGGTCGGTGTTGGCTTCGGTGCGGCAGGTTTGGGCATTTTCGTTGTTGGCAATCGTGTCGTTAACTATGCCTTGTTGGGCCAAGTACTGTTCTTCTGTTATCCAGTCGAGCCAAATGGGTGGTTTAACACTATTGCTAAGGCTTGAATACGCAATGCCGTTAAGTGCCATAAATTGTTTGGTGCCGTAATTCCACATCTCGGCGTTTACTTTGTTGATGTCTTCTATGCCCAGCAGTGAATTGTCATCGGTAGATATTTCGTGAATTAGCCTATATAGCTTGGCGTTTTGTTGGGGTGACTTTTTTTGTTGTGAGCCTAGGGATTGTTTTTTCTGGCTTTGGTTTTGGTTAACACCGCAACCAGACAAAAAAGTGAGCGCGACAAACAGACTTAAAGCGAATGTTGTTCTAAAGAGTTTTGTCATGGTACTTGGCCAGTTTTTTGAGTGGTTATCCTATTTTAGAGAGTGCGAGCCTAGTCGTAAACGCTCAAAAGCCATCAATTCGTTCAAATATGAGCCAAAAAATCTATTAACATCAAACCATTACAAGACTTGTGCAGGTAGTTTAATCTAGAAAATGGCACATTTCTGCTCGTTTTTTGTTCGGGTTTTATAGCGGTACTGAAAAGAGGGTTTTTGTTGTGCTTGTAAATCCGTTATTGGATTGAATGGCCAGTGTTTATGGTCAATACTATTAACTACTAAGTAACATTGATAATTGACCGGGAGATTTTGTGGTGTCAGCACAAAAAAAATATCTAATCATTGATGATAGTATGGTTATGCGAATGATCATTAAAAAAGAATTTAAGGTTAAACAACCCGATTGGCAGATCCTTGAAGCCGCCAGTGGCGATTTGGCTTTGTCGTTGTTAGAAACCGAAAAGGTCGATTTTATTTCTGTCGATTATAATATGCCCGGTATTAGCGGTATTGAGTTTTTGTCTAAACAAGCCGAGTGTTTCCCCAATGCCCGCTGCGTGATGCTAACGGCCAATATCCAATCAAGCAGCAGTCTTGAAGCAAACAAATACAATGCTCGGTTTATCGAAAAACCGGTGACAGATAGCACCATAGAGCAAATGTTGAGTTATTTTAATGAGTGATTTTGACGCACTAGAGCTCGACCTGCTGACCGAACTGTTTAATGTCGGTGTGGGCAAGGCTGCGGCTTCTTTAAGTGCCATGATGAAACAAGAGATTTTACTCGATGTGCCTAAAGTTGAGGTGCTCACTGGCCGAGAATTGGCAAAACATTTTGTTTACGAAGAGCCATTGTGTTGCATTAGACAAGAGGCGACAGGAGAGTTTGATTTTACCTCTTCACTGATGTTTCCCGAGCAATGCAGCCTAGAGATAGTCAGATTACTACTCGATAGCGAACTGGATGATAAAGTGTTGCTGGAGCTACGGCCAGAAGCCATGACTGAAATTGGCAATATATTACTCAATGCCTGTATTGGTCGAATTGCTCAAATGATGGACGTGAGTTTTACTTTTGGTCTGCCTGAGTTTTTGCTTAAAAATCCTCGAGAGTTGATGGATTATCTTGCCATCAGCGATAGTAACAAAGCCCATGTATTGCTGGTGAGTATACAGATGGTGCTAAAAAAGAGTGATGTTGCAGGCGATTTGATGTTTGTTTTTGACGCGCCATCGTTTAATAGCTTTCATCGACACATAGGCTCTATGCTCACAGGCCTTAAAGAATAAAAAGGGATGCCAATGACTCAGTTTGAAAACACGGTAGGGCAAGAGACAAAAAGCAGTGACATGTCTTTGAACAAGTTGCTCGATATTATTGATACCGGTGTTATTTTGCTTGATCAAAGTGGTTGCGTTCAATATTGGAACGATTGGATGCACAAGTACAGTGAAATAGACAGCCAAAGTAGTTTCCACAAGTCACTTCACGAACTGTTTCCAACGTTGGATTGCCCTAGGCTCGACTTAGGTATTGAAGATGCCATCACATTGGGCATGTCAGCCCACATGTCGAGCACGCTTAATCGTTCTCCCTTGCCATTAATAGACCCGATTCAAAAACGGCGTATAGAGCAGTCAATTAATATTCAAGCGGTAAAGCTAGACAATAAACGTTATTGCATGTTGCAAATTGTCAATCAGAGTAATAATTATCGCCGCGAAACCCTGCTACAGCAGCAAATCAATATAAAAACCGAAACCCAAGAAGCACTGAGCCGAGAGATAAAAAACGTGGTTCGGGCCAATGCCGCCAAATCTGATTTTCTTACAGCGATGAGTCATGAGTTAAAAACGCCATTGAATGCGGTGTTAGGGTTTGCTCAGTTGTTGGCGTACAAAACCGACAATCCCTTAAGCGGGACTCAGTCAGAGAATGTCAATCAAATCATCAAAGCGGGTGATCATTTGTTGACCCTGATTGAAGGTGTGCTGGACTTGGCAAAAATTGAATCGGGTAATTTAGACATTAAATTCACCAACGTGGATGTAAAAGCACTACTCAGTGAATGTGTTAAATTGATGTCGAGTCAAGCAAAGCAGCAGACTTGTGAACTTAAATGCCATTGCGTAGGTGAAGTTTTAGTTAGAGCTGAACGCACCCGGTTAAAACAGGTTGTGCTGAATTTGCTGAGCAATGCAATCAAATTTAATGTACCCAATGGTATTGTTACGATTGAATGTGCCAAAAAAGACCGTTGTTTGCATATAGATGTCAATGATACCGGCACTGGTATCGACAAAGCGATGTTTAGCGAAGTTTTCTTACCCTTCAATCGTTTGTCTGCCGCAGACAGCTCTATTGAGGGCACTGGCATTGGCTTGAACTTATCTAAAAAGCTGATGGAAGAAATGCAAGGGCGGATTGGTTTTGATAGTGAGTTGGGTAAAGGTAGCCGGTTTTGGATTGAAATACCTTTGGTCGAATAATTAGGTTTTAGCCGTTTGACAATAATGACTTAAAGCAAAGAATATCTGTGATTTACTGAACTTTTGACTTACTGGACTTTCGATTTACTGGACCTCCAACTTACTATATTTATTAATCTTTCGTTGAATTTCACCCGATTTCATCAACACATCAATTGATTCATTGATCACTGGCAGCAGTGAGGTTTTGTCTTTTCTCAATCGTAGGTGTAATAAACCTGCAGAATGAATCTGTCCCAACGCAATGTTAACGCCAAGTGTTTTCGCCCAATATAAAGCGGGTAAATCGCCGATAATGGCGTAGTTTATTCTGCCTTTTTGCAAGGCGATGATTAACTCTTTTTCAGATCCGAAATCACGGCGAATTAATGTGTCATCGTTATGGTAAAAATAGCCCCGTACTGTGCCTATTGGCTCTTTTTTTACATCAGCTGAGTTAAAATGTGTGGTGCCTAAATGAACATAGTGTTCAGTCACTAAAAATAACGATTTGGATAAAACAAACTGTTCGCCAACATCTTTATTGGTGAACCAACTGGGGCTGACAATATCGAAATCTAAATCGCCATTATTCAAAGCTTCTATGGTTCTTTTTGGTGGGAATATGCTTTTAACGCCTTTAATATTGGCCTGTTGTAACATCACTGGAATGAGTTCGCCTAAAATGCCTGGGCTGTCGACATCATCAATATAATAGGGGAACCATTGACTGGAGCCTGAAGGGTCGTAATTGAGCACGGGCTGCGCGGCTTTTGGCTCAAATGACATCATTAAGAATAAAACTGCAATTAACCAAAGGCAATTGATTTTCATCGGTAAATTATCCTAGATTTTATTGTTAGTTTGGTGCGGATAGAAGCGCTGTCGCTGTCTTATTCATAAACAAAAGGATAAACAAAAGCGATAAACACAAGTGATAAACATGAATATTAAGCATGAGTCAGTATTGAATTTATTGCAATTTTGATGGGTAACATTACGTAGCGTTTTAGGAAATTGCCATGCCCACGAGCGCTTCGAGGCTACCAGATAGCACGATAAGATAAGCTGGCAGAAATAGCGCCATTTTAAGTAATATTTTGGCCCAGTGCTCGCGATAAAACCGTTTCATTGCCAAGAACAGATAACCGCAAAGATAGAAAAATATGCCCGCTGCTATTATGTCGACCACCATTTTAACGCTCTTGGGCAAGGTCCATATTTCAGTTAAGTGTATGGGCAGCGCAAGAATGAATAACAGGTAAACAAAACAGTGAATATGAATGGCAAATATTAAGTTGGATAGATAATAGGTGCCACGAAACAACAGTTGAAAGATTAACGTGAAAACCGGCAACAAAGCGAACATTAATTTGGGGTAATAACCAGATAGGGCAGCGGTTTGCGAGTTGTCACCACCAGTGTAAGATTCAAGTATGGTTATCATCAAAAAGAAAATAATGCTCATCACCAAATACATCCGCAGTGGCGGCGTATATTTCACTCTTTTGCCGTCACAATAGGCTTGCGACAGCAGCCCCGGTTTTAACAGCAAGGTTTTTACGGTGGTGAACAAACGACCGTCAATATCCAGCGTTTCGTGCAGCATTTCTTTTAGAGCCGGTTTTACCGGCCGCACAAAATCGATGACGCTCTGCCCACAGTGATAGCAGAACTTGTACTGAGGCTGTAATGGGTTATCGCAATTGCGACAATTTGACATGGGCTTTAACTCTTTGAATCGACTTTGATTTATTCACTGATTATAGCTCACTGTTGTGATGATAATCCCCAATAATATATTGGGGATGAACCGCTAGTGCGTTTAATTGCAGATGAGTTGTTTAGGTTATTTGGCTTTTTTAACTGGTTTTGCGGTTGGGTCTGGCACTGGATTGATGGTGACAGAATAGATAACAGAGTTAATTTTCCAGCCTTCTTTGGTATTGATCACATGCCAAGCTTCTTCGCCCCAGTTGGTTTTGTAGTCGCCGTTGTGAAAGCTGTATTTAAAATGCACAGAGCCAATTTCGCCGTCTGAGAGTATTTTAACGTCCCAAAACTTCTCTTCTTTTGGTTTGGCATCTGTCACTATCCAATCAATGAACGATAGGTAGTTACCTGAGCTTACTTTACCGCGTTTGTTGGCTGCCGCAGGATGATTATTCATGGTTTCATTACTGACCACGCCTAACCATGGAATGTGCTCGCCATAAAAAAGGTTGAGGAATTTCTCTTTGTCTTTGTCGATGATAGAGACTCGAAAATCTTCAACAACCTGTTGAATGTTCTTTTGTGCGTCTTTATTGGCTGTTGCATTGGCCTGAATCGACAAACACAATAGAATCGACAGGGGTAAAACCTTGAATACTTTCATCTGAATTCCTTATGAACTGCCTCAGTCATTATCGCCGGGCAAGTTAAATAATTTGAAGTTCAGAATTTGACTCAAAACAGCAAGATTAACCAATAAAGCTTTCTAAAACTTTCTAAAGTCATTGATTCTTAATCAGTTTTTCTTTCTCTTTTTCTAACCATGGTTTTAACAAAGTGAGGTTACGATTGTCGATTATGCTCGTTGCACGGTCGAGGTAGTCTTTTGCCAATTGCAAATCTCCCTGCGTTTTTGCCACCTTGCTTAATGACACTAGTGTGGCGCTTTTACCAATCGGGCATTGTATTACGCCATGATAAGTCAGTGCATTGTTATAAGCGCTGTAAGCTTGCTCAAACTGCTTTTGTGACAGCTTAACCATGCCTTGTAACCCAGCGATGTATGCGCGATACAACCAATCGTTATTTTTAATGGCGTATCCATCGGCAATCAAGAGTTGTTCAATCGCCGCGTCAGGCTTTTGTTGCATATATTCAACGAAAGCCAAACCGTAGTGAATTCGGGGTAACTCGGCGGTGTTGTCTACTTTGCTTTTTTCAACAAGTTCAATGGCTTTGAGCAACTGACTTTTGGCCTGCGTTAATTGAGCAACACCCACGTATGATTTGGCCAATAATCGGTGAGCGACAATGTTGTCGGGCTCAACCTGTAATAGGCTGTTGAATAACTTAACGGCGCCTGCGTGTTCGCTTTTTTCTTGTAACTCAAGTGCCCTGACCAACAGTTCGCTGCCAAATTCTGTCGCCATTTGATTATTAGACACACTGAGCGATTGTCCGGTGTAAACGGCAATTTTGGTTGCCAGTTGTATCAAGCCGTCATTAATATTATTGGCAAATATTACGCCGCGCTTTACATCGTTTTTAAAGTGGAAGGTGTATTTGAGTTGATAGTCTTGGGTTGCACCAGACAGTTGGGTTTGCACCACTAGGCTTGCTCCTGACACTTCAAATATTCGCCTGATGTCTTGTTGGTTTGGTGCCCGGCTGATGCCCGCATCTTTCATAATTTCAAGCACATAATCGGTGTTCATTACCCCGAGTTTTTCAGATGATTGCAACTTAGCAATGAGTTGGTCCATTGCACCCAGATAGATCCATTGATGGTCAGTGTCTTGTATGTCGTTTATCACAGGTAACACAACAAGTGAGCCTTGTAATTTGGCTGCGTAAGAATTTGTGCTGGTATAGCCAAAGTAGAACATCAGACACAGTATCATTGACAGGCTAGCTATGAAGAATGATCTTTTGTGTTGCCCCGAAGAAGTGTTGTTCGGTGTGACTGATGGTGTTGTAACTGGCGATTCTTTAATTGAGGCTTCTTTAGCAGGGTTTTCGTCAATAGATACTTCTTCAACTGGCATTATCCAGGCGTAACCTTTTCTGGGATGGGTTTTAATCACCTGTTCACCGTCAAAGAGCTGCCTTAACTCTCGCATTGTTTGAAACAAAACCTGCTCATTAACCTCAACATCGTCCCAAACCTTTTCAAGTAGCTCGGTTTTAGACAGCACTTGATAAGGGCTTTGCAAAAACATCAACAACAACGAAAAGGTTTTTGGCCGAATATTTAACGTTTGACCATCAAACACCATGTTTTGCTGGTGTACGTTGATGATTCGATTGCAGGATTTATATTGAAGCGTCAAAATTTCTCTCTTAAGCAGCCCTATTTCGCCACAGCTGTTGGTAGTGAGGTAAAGCAATACTGACCAATGCAGCTAATATTAAAACACTGAATTCTATGCCATTGCTGCCCGAGCCGACCACAAACCAGCCGTGTTGCCAGTGCACCATCACCAATCCTGAAAAATAGATGACAATATATATCGCGCACAGCTGAGGGATTTTTTTGCCCAGTGCTAGCAAAGGAGAAGCCAAGACTTCAAACAAGGTAATGAACCACGCAACCGCAAGCCCAAAAGGGATCCCTTGACTGTTAAGCCAGTCACCAAAGGGTGCGTAGCCACCAGTTAACAATCGATGCCAACCGTGACTGGCAATAATTGTGCACACAGTCATTCTTAGAATAAGCGTTGGCATCGCTTGGGCGAGTGTATTTTCTTGCTTCATGGTGCATCCTGTTGTTATTTTTTGAGTGTGGGCAGAATAACACAATCAATGGGCTTTTGAATAAATCTGCCGCCAGCTGCATGTTTAACACATTAAGGATAAAACAAGGAAGTTTGGCCACGGACCTTGCTTTGTATGGGCCAAAAGTCTAATTTGGGCGCTATTGGAGCAGTATTGCAACACGATTTAAACAGGACGGTTAAGCGAATGAAGAACATTTCAATTTTTGCCAAAGTGATCATAAGTTACAGCATTCTTTTGATGTTGATCTTATTCATTGGGGTTTACAACTATAGTCAATTAAACAAAACGGTCGAAAGTTATGACCTTTTACTAAGTGATTCCACGGTTATCGACGACGTTCGAACCATGCAAGTCGATTTTAAGAAGCAAGTACAAGAGTGGAAAAATATTCTTATTCGCGGCCACATACCATCTGATTTTAGTAAATATCATGGCCGTTTTTTAAATCAATATGACCTTGTGCGTGAGCGCGGCGCAGTGTTGCTAAAACATCCCATGCCAGAAGTCGATTTGGCTGTATTGGAGCAGTTTTTAAAGGCGCATAAACAACTGCAAAGCGAATATGTTGAGGCTGTGGCGCTGTTTACTGCTTCGGGTTATTCAGATTATAAATCAAC
>CALKGI010000248.1 GCA_938085045.1 uncultured Alteromonadaceae bacterium | reverse complement strand
AACGACATCGAAAATACTCTAAGTGAAGATTAGGTGAAAAACAAAGACGTATTCTATGGATAAACGTGCAAATGTCCAAGCCCCAAATATTGATGCGCAGGGCAAATTTTTGTGTATTGAGGCATTTACTGGTATAAAGTCGGGGTTGAAGAACATATGCTGGCTGAATAGCGAAAGTCGATTGTTCAAATTACAATCAAATAACCGTTGTTAATAGATTCTGAAAATAACCCGAGGAGTTGTAAAATACATGAAGAACCGCCTGTTGATCACTCTCTCCGACGTTAAAGGCAGCCGCCAGCTAGGCCTGAGCAAGTCATCAATCTTCAAATCTCTGTTACTGTTTATTTTCGTGTTGTCGTTACTGATAATTTATCCCGTGTGGCTAAATTGGCTTAACACTGATTTACACACTAACAATCAAGCCCTGCTCGAACGACAACAGCAATTGGTAGAACAAACCGAGGCGCTTGAACAGCGACACCAGTTATTAAGCGGTGAATTGGCTCAAGAGTCAGCTGATTTAGCGCTTAATCAACAACAATTGGGTTTGTTGTTTAAACAAGTGAATTATCAAGGTGGCGATGTGTTGGCCGACAGTGAACGTTTTCGTCACCTGTCTAATCAAATTGCCTTTCGTCAAATGGTATTACAAATTTTACCTAACGGTAAACCGGTGGAATACGACCGGGTGACCAGCAGTTATGGCAATCGTGTGCACCCATTTAAGAAGACACGCTATCTTCACCGAGGTATAGACGTTGATAGTAATATAGGTACTCCTGTTGTCGCAACGGCCAATGGAGTAGTGACATCGTTACAAAACACGCCAGGTGGTTTTGGTCGATTGATAAAAATAAGCCATGGCATGGGGTTCATTACTTATTACGGACATTTGAAAACCATGGAAGTGAAGGTTAACCAGATTGTTAGTAAGGGCGAACTTATTGGTTATTCTGGTAACAGTGGCCGTTCTACTGGACCTCATTTACACTATGGTATAAGGTTTGGCGAGCGTAGCCTCGACCCGGCTAATTTTATTCTTTGGACACTAAACAATTTTGATCAACAGCTTGAAAAAATGAAGGAGATCCCATGGGAATCTTTAATGGCCAGCATGCAAAAGCTGATGGCAATAACGCCACAACCCTTATCGCCAAGAATTGCAACATCAATGGAAAATTCGATATTGACGGCAGCCTGCACGTCGACGGTCGGGTGTCAGGCAACATCCAGTGCACCGGCACAATCACCGTCGGCGAATCAGGAAACGTTGAGGGCGAAATAGTTAGCGGTAAGTTATTGATTAGTGGCAATTTTGAGGGTGAATGCCGAGCTGAATTAATTCAAATTTTACCTGGCGGAAAACTTAACGGCACTCTTTACTCAGAGCAACTCATTATTGAACCCGGCGGCCACTTCTTTGGCGACAGTCATAGTATGACTGACAAAAAAGGTGGATTGGAGTTGGTGCACAGCGAAGAAACCGCAAAAGAAAAACAATCATAACTAACATAACTAAGCTTGAAAAAAAGCGATAAAAAACAGCTCAAGATATTTAGCCTGCGGCCGATAACCAAATACATGAAAATTCCGAGGCAATAGTGATGAACTTTGGCGAAATAAAATCCTTCTTACAAGGTACATCGTTGTTCGATGCAAATCCGGCAGGCCAAGCAGGTCAAACAAACGGCCCACAAGACGCCCTTGCCAATATTAGACCCAATCTTAGTAAACTGGGCAGTAGCGCATCTATTGTGCAGCAAAGCCAGTCGACAGTGCTTAGTTTCAACGTATTAAATAAGGTGATGAGTGACAAGTTAGCGTCATTAGACCCTGAGGCTGCTGCGGCCACCAGCAAAAAGAACGAATCGTTGTTTGATTTTGAAGAAGTGGCGAACAATGTGCTGTCATTTATCGAAAAAGCGGTGATGAAAGCCAAAGGCGATGGCGCTAGCGACGATAGACTTAACAGTATTCTAGAGCATGCACGTAAAGGTGTTGAAGAAGGTTTTGCTCAGGCCCGTGAAGAGTTAGGGTCTATGGGTCAGGTCGACGATGAAGTGGAAGATGGCATCAATAAATCTTATGATGCGATTCAAAGTGGATTAGAACGATTCGAAAACAAGTTGTTTGGTACTGTGCCAGAAGCCGCACCAGCGCAAGAAGCACAAATCAGTCAATTGGCAGCCTCTGCCACTGAAATTAATTATTCATTGAGCAAGTCCTCGTCAATCAGTATTCAAACCAACGATGGCGATACTGTGACCATCGATTTTGCTGAAGCCCTGCGTTATCAAGCCAGTCAGCAAAGCGCCTCTTATACCACTGAAAATGAAGATGGCAGCACTTCGAATGTGCAATATAGCCAAACCAGTGAATCTCGTTATCAAGCGGTAGGGTTCTCGTTTAGTGTTGAAGGCGAGTTAGACGAAGACGAAAAAGAAGCTATAGGCGCTTTGGTGCAAGATGTCAGTAAATTGGCAGATGAGTTCTTTAACGGTGATTTAGACAAAGCTTTTGAACAAGCGACTCAGTTAGGGTTCGACGAAAGCGAATTGTCTGGCTTTTCACTGCAAATGACCCGTACAGAATCCATTAGTGTGGCCAATGCGTATCAGCAGGTGTCGCAGTATGAAGGTGACAAACCGGGCAGAGGGCATGGCCGCGAACATGGCCAAGGTAATGGCGAACAACCCCAACAAAATATGGGGCAGTTGGTTAAACCGGTGGCGAATTACCTTAAAGACCTGATGGCATTTTTCGAAAAAGCTCAAGAAAAACTTAAAGATGGCAATGACTTACAAGAGTTAATGACAAATTCAGTGAGCAAATACCTAGAATTTAAAGGCGAAGTGAATGTTTCGGCTTCGATGGAACGTTTTGTTCAGTTTAACCAGCAATTGTTAAGCACTTTGCAAAATGAAACCGCAGTAGAACCGCCTGCTGATGATCCTGAAGCCCAAGCGCAGCCTCAAGGAATTGCGGTAGGTGAACCAACTAGTGATGGTAGTAAAAATGCAAACACTACTGCTTAAATAATTCTGTAAACTTAACGGCTAAATGGCACAATACCCACCTATAAAACAGCGTGGGTATTTTTTTGTCTATGACACGGTCAACTTCACCTCATATTGCATTGATTGATTCCGGTATCGGCGGCTTTTCGGTGCTTGAAGAAATTGAAGGTAAATGTGCTGGGATAAAGGTCAGCTATTTCATGGATAACCTTTTTCTGCCCTACGGTGAATTGTCAGAGCAAGCGTTGTTGGATAGACTTGAACGTATTGTTGATTTTCTACAACAGCAATCGCCACCTGATATTGTCGTAATTGCCTGTAATACCGCCTCAACTCAATCTCTTGATTTTTTACGAACTCGATTCAAACAAACTTTTGTGGGCGTGGTTCCTGCGATAAAACCCGCGGCTAATATGAGTCAGTCGGGATGTATCGGTGTATTGGCAACTCCGGCAACTGTACAAAGTTCTTATATAGGTCGACTGATAAATGATTTTGCCAGTCATTGTGAAGTACACAAACTTGGTTCGAGCGAATTGGTGCATATGGCTGAATTACATTTTTGGCATGAGCTGCCTGATCAGAAAGTGAAGGTGTCGCTTGAATCTTTGCATCAAACTGACACTGTAGTTTTGGGTTGTACGCATTTTCCGTTGATTAAAGAACAGATTCAGTCGATGTTACCTCAAGGGGTTGAGCTAGTTGATTCTGGTGCGGCGATTGCTAACCGAGTTGCTTCTTTATTAGGGGATACTTTCATTCAAGGCAAAATCATTGCTGGAGAAAAGCACTTGTATTCGACTCTGAATTTGTCTGACGATAAGCAGGCTAAATTGGCTGACATGGGTTTTAACCATGTAACGTGCGTTGAGCTGTAGGGGCAATCCCCCGTGATTGCCCATGCTCGAATAATAACAATCCTAATATACGATGGTTTGGTTCCTACTTCGCTGTCTTTTTCAGGCTTTCGGCCTTAGCGGTTTGAGGAAATCACTCAAATCCCACCTCTTCAATTTCTTTTAAAATCACATGGTCGGTCGTTTGAATATTGCCAAGTAACTCGTCGTTAACTGAATTGGCCACCGCTGTTTTGGTGTAAACATCGACTACCTCAACTTGATAAGGGCTAATCACAAAGCGTGGCAAATGTTTGCCGTTTTCATTAACAAAGTGCGACTGGTGAATAATTGAAAAGCGCTGGCCTTTGGTTACCCCATGGTTCGCACCTAGGTTAAATTGAATTTGATTGCCGTCAACTCGAACGATTTTACCTTGTAAAGGTTGGCAATATACGACTTGTTCGACTGCCGTTTTTACTTGTTCAATAACTGAGGTAATAGAGATACCGTAATTTGACCGCCAGAATTTGCGGCCTTTAATATCAACACGCCGGCGCGGGTTAAATGACCAATCACCAACAGCGTCAAATTGTTCGCGGTAAACCTGCTCTTTGGTACTGGTATTGTAGAGCATGAAATCCACTGAGAAATATCTCTCGATGGCCCTGTCTTTCCAAAAAGCAAAATCACTGCTGGTTTGGTCGCCGAATGACATGTCGGTGATTTGTCCAAGTAGTACAAATTGGCTTTCGCTAGACTGACCTATGGTATCGATGACTTTAAGATCATTATCATAATATTGTTCGAAGCTGGTTTGGTTATTGATTTTTTGTTGGTACCAAGGTCTGGCTAATACATAATCGCTTTCTTTACGCATCAGGTCTGATAATCGCTGTGAAAAAGCTTTGCCAATGCCATACATACTGCCGATTTTGGCTTGTTCACGATTATTTAGGCGTAATTGGGTAATGGCAACAGATTTTCTAAATTCGCTAGAGAAACATTGCCTTTCTTCGGGTGAGTCAGAGCGAGTAACGATATCGGCACGAATAGTGACAGAAATGATCCCTTGGCTATGATGTTCATCAACCAGTTCAATTTGTTGAATACTGCCTTGGGACGATACTTTGAAGTTATCTTGAGTCAATAAACCGTCGGTGACCTCTTGAACACTCGATATTGACGCACCGGCAAACATCAATGCTTCTTTAACGGCATTTTTTACCGCCTTGTTTTTGGCTTCGTGTTTATCGCCGTTGCGGATCTGGGCTGATCCGCTCGCCTCAACCCATTGGGCGCGGATATTGCTAGAGTACAGCGTACTACCAAGCAATATTAGCAATAATAACTGATGAATCTTGCTTTTAAACATCATAACGACTTTATCCCGGTTGATTCGTGAAACCTATAGAACTCGAATTAAGCATATAACGTGCCGAGTCTTTAGTATTCTTCTAAGGATTAGCGTTCAACCAAAGCTCTGGCGTGATTTGTGCATGGTTTTGTGAAAAGATTGGTAAGTATTAAGCGAATTACCGCAATCAGAGGTAAAGAACATTATGTTTAAACAATTTACTCAGCGTAAAGCCAAGCGGCTTATCCAGCAAGTGTTATTGGCAGGCGGGGTATTGACCATATCTGGCTGTTCGACTGTATTTGACAAACATGTCGAATGGGAGACTGTGCAACCGAAAGTCTTTCCCATTGTAAAAGCCGTAGGTTATGCGCCTATTAGCTTACAAAAAGGGGCTAGTGATAGTCAAAAAATGATCCTTGCGATCCGTTCATCTAAGCTTGATGCCTATCGAGAATTGGCTGAACAAGTATATGGACACAATATCAGTGCTTCAACTTCGGTTAAAGGCATGGTTGCTCGCAATGATACGCTTAAATCAAAAGTTAATGGTTTGATTAGAGGCGCTAAAGTCGTCAAAAATTACGCCCTTGGTGATATCTATACCACAGAGTTAGAATTGGATATGAAAGTGGTTTATGCCTTATATAAGATGAAGAATAAAGATAGAAAACTTAAGGATGTTCGATACTACTAAAAGTATGTCTTAAACTATTGAGGATACTCTTCACTGAAGATCAAAGATGCAGGCGATTCGCCTGCTTTTTTTTGTTCTTTTGGCGTGGGATGCACAGAGCTTTTATTTGGTTGTCGCAAAGGGGGTGATTGAGAGTTTAATCGGCTTTTATTGCAAGATATTAAGCTTTAATGGGCTTACCGCGAATGGCTGAGGATTTTTGACCGGCCTGATCATATGTCATCGCTGCACGATCTTTTTTCCTGGGGACCAATATATCTTTGAGCATATTGAGGTTGATTTGATTAGTTTGTAGAATTTTTCCGTTAACTTCGTTTTGTTTTTTCAATTCGGCTAGCGCGTTATCGATTTCGATTTTAAGGGGTTTAATGTCTTCGTGTTCAAAATCTTGTGCGGTATAAGCGCTAGAGATTTGTTGATCGGTGGCTTGAAGTTGGGTTAACGCGTTTTGTTTTTGCGTTGTGGCTGCTTGGACTTTTTCGTTTGAACGGCTGGCAAAAGCCTCGCGCTCACAAAGCAACAACTCGTTCATTTGAACGAGTTGCTTAAGTTGTTGCTGTAACAATAAGAGGAGAGAAGTTGTCATCAGTGAGCTTATTTATTAATTAAACAAGTCTGACTCGAAGCTGGCGAGCTTCTCAGCCAAGCGCTGGATGTTAACTTCATACTTTCCTTCGGAAATTGCTTTTTTGATATCGTTCACTTTATTGCTATCAACACCGCTTGCGTTGCTGGCTTTTTGTTGCAACTTATTAAATTGCTGTGCCTGTGGTGTCAATGAAACAGAGTCTTTTGCACTGGCAGTACTGGTTTGTTGCACCGTTGCCTGTTGACTAGTTTGTTGACGAACCTGTGAACGTTGTTCAGCTTTATCAGATCCTACCTGTTGGTTGCCTGCTTGGCTACCTGGTAAGTTATTGAAATTTACGGACATTTTACTAACCCCACACTTCTCAGTTTTCTCTTACTATGTTTAACGGCAATATTGGCGAAAACTTTAGTGTTTTTTTGAACATTTTTGATTTTTATTTGCATTTTTTCTGTATTCTTTTGCCGCTCAACACTATCACCTTGATATTGTTGTATTTGATCACAATGCATACAGTTTTAAATATTAATTTCAACCCGATTCACCGCAACTACTCTGGCGTCAATGCGTTTATTGGTTCGACTGTTGAGTATAGCAATGTTATCACCTAAACTCCCGTTTTGTTGAGAGATTCCTGTGGTTTTTACCCTCAATCCTTTAAGTTTTGCCACTATGGTTACCATGTCTCCCTTGCATACCAGGCATACCTGTCGTAACGTAACTGCTTGACCTGCCGTAATATATCGGCTGGCCTTAGCGCCAAACAGTAAATTGGCTTGTTGTAATGCACGGCCCCGTATTTGGGTCGAGTCTTTCATTATGACTGAAACGCTGTTGCTGGTAATGACGGTGCCCGGTGCCAGGTTGCTTCTTGCTACTACTACTGGGATCATTTTTGTGATCCTTACTTGTACATATAGATTCCAGCTTTTAGGTGAGTGGCAGCTGACTTGTACTGCTGTTTGTTTACTTAAGCTCGCAGAACCAGGAATGGCCAAGTGTATATCGTCGTCACAGGGTTTGATTTTTATTCGTTTGTCTAGTGGTACAAATTTGTAGCTTAATTCGCCTACCTCAGGCGCAGGAAACAATCCACTGACATAAGCGACGGCTTTTTCACCAATTTGGGCAGGTGACAAAGTTTTGGCGCTTTGATTGGTTGAAGTCGCGTCGGCTTTAACCGAGCTGCTGTTAGCCAAAGTCGCCGTGGCATAAGTGATTAAACAAAGTGGTAAAATCACTGTTTTTAATGGGTTTAAAATAAAATAAATCAACTTTTTCATGGCGTTTTACTATGCTTTAAGGGCTGAAAGCGTTATATAATATCCGTAACATCGAAATCGTATCAAAATCGCATCATTTTTGGACATTCTTGGCTGTCAGTCGTGACGGTTAATCATTAATTATTAATGAGTTGGTGTTTTTCTGAAGATGACTTCAGGTATTGCGGTTATTTCCATTGTTAATATTAAAAACGCTGAGTTAAAGCGCTTAATTGAAGTTCTATTTAAGCTTTATTTATGCTTTATTTAACTGTAAGCAAGAGTTATTCCATAAATCATGATGCAATTTAAAATAAAGATAGGGGTTTACTATGGCGGGTGTACTTGATTCGGTTAACCAACGCACGCAGTTGGTCGGTGCCAATCGCTTGGAGTTGTTGCTGTTCAAATTGCAGGGGCCACAAAGGTATGGAATAAACGTATTTAAAGTTAGGGAAGTTTTACAGTGTCCGGCTTTAACTCAAATGCCAAAGCAAAATCATTTGGTTAAAGGGGTGGCTTATATTCGTGGTCAAACCATTTCTGTGATTGATTTGAGTAGTGCCACTGGCGGTCGTCCCATCTATGACTTAAAAACTGCTTTTATTATTATCGCTGAATACAACAGAACGGTTCAGGGATTTTTGGTCGACTCGGTGGAGCGTATCATTAATCTTAATTGGGCCGATGTGATGCCGCCACCAAAAGGTGCTGGCAAGCAAAGTTATTTGACCGCGGTGACCGAGGTTGATAATGAATTGATTGAAATTCTGGATGTTGAGAAGATCCTCGACGAAATAGCCCCTCATCAAACCGTGGTCAGTCATGATGTCGTCGAAGATGGTGAGTTACAGCAAGATTTGGGCGACAGGGTTATATTGATAGCCGATGATTCTGCGGTTGCGCGTAATCAGGTTAAAAGAGCATTAGAACCGCTGGGCATTGAAATGGTGTTAGCCAAAAACGGTAAAGATGCATTAGATCAACTTAATGCTATGGCTGATGGATGTACTAACAGCATTACAGAAAAGGTC
>CALKGI010000247.1 GCA_938085045.1 uncultured Alteromonadaceae bacterium | reverse complement strand
CGAATATTTTCAATTTCTAACTCGACACATTTTTTCAAACTACCTCGGTTACGCTTGAAAAAACCACTCATGATTGTTGCGTCGTCCAGCGCGATTTCTTCGACACTGCGATACATATCACCCGACATTGCCATTAATTGCCCATAACTGTAACTCACATCCATTTCGAGATTTTCGATGCTATTGGGGTGGGTTAAGGTGGCACTTTTGTCCATCACGCGCTCAAAAGCACTGTTGCCAATCAAAGCGTGTTCGCCAGCATCAAATGCTGTTGCGTTAAATGAACATATTGCACTCAGAGTGAGGGCTGTAATAAAAGTCTTGCTACGTTTTAAATGACTCAATGGTCTTTCCTTGAAGATTCTTGAAATTTTTCTTGAAATAAAAGTTGGTCGAGACTGCCATTGCCCAGCTCAAAAAAGCCATGGGCAGTACCTTGATAAGTCGTACTGTTAATGTTCGACAGCGAGATAATTACCTGCGTATTGTCGACCGATTCAAAGGTAACCTCACCCGCTTGAAACTCAACGCCAGCCAAGTCAAAGCGACTATTTTCGCTGACAAACTTGCCATTAAAAGTGCTAGCAGTGGCCTCAATCGCACTATCTTTGATATTTGTGACACCACCACGACTCCCCAAAACACTGTGCTGAATCTCAACATACGACTCATTGCTTGAAAAGTTTTTCGCCACCACGTTGTTGAGCTTCACCAATTTGCAATTATTTAACGACAACGATTGGTAATAACCACTGAACTGGGTGTGATCATCACGCACACATTGTCCAATTCGTTTACTTGGCTCAGGCCGTTCTTTTTCGTCCGCTACTGGCTCGTTTGCCAGTGCATTTAACAGGGTTTGATTGAACTGCTCGGTTTTTGATTTCATCGGCACATGCCCAGCATCAACGATTAAATGCAACTGGGCATGGGCCAATACATCAGCAATGGCAACGCCCGTACGAGCTGGTGCGACCGGGTCATCAGCGCCCCAAATCAGTTGGGTCGGCACCACTTTTGAATAATCAAGCGTCGAAAAGTCAGTCTCCATCAACGCCAGTGCCGCATTGGCGTTAGTGCTGCCCGACAGGGTTAGTTTTCTTAAGGTCCCCTCTTTATTCACCAGTGTGGTGGGGTCGTACATAGAACCTGTTAATTCAACCATTTGGTCAGAGAAATTTTCAACTCTGGCAGTAAACCGGCGTAACGTCGATGACTGCGTATGGCTTTCAATATCCAAGTCAGCCAAGTGTTTAACAAACGTGGTGCGGCGGATAACCCCTGCGGCATCAACCAACACCAGTTTTTTCAATTGCTGAGGGTAAGTTGCTGCAAAAAACAAACTCACCGCACCTCCCATAGAATGGCCGACGATGGTGGGCTTGTTTTGAGCATAGTTATCAATAAACCAGTTGATAACCCGGCTGTATTGCTTTGGAGAGTATTTAAAATATTGTCCTTGAGACAAACCAAATCCCGGCAAATCGAGGGCAAATACATGATAATCATTTTCAAGTGCAGGAATGACCGACAACCAGTCTTTTGAAGCTGCCTCGCCAAGACCGTGGATTAAGATAACAATGGGTTTATTGTTGTTGGAGTCTGCCCCACTTTCAACAAAAAATAGCGGGCTGTTATGAATAGGCTCTATCACCCGATAAAATTGATAGTGTTTGGGGTAGTCTCCAAGGTCCTTGTCAGTGATGCGGGGCAAATTTTCTTCACCCAAATCCATAAATTTTCTGACGGCTTTTTTGCTGTTGTTAAACATGTCATCTAGCCAACCAGCATTCGCCGCAGGGTGATAAATCAGCGCCAAACACAATAACAGCAATGTTCTTTTGAGCATTCCCATAAAATTAGACTGCTTCCTTAATAACAAAAATAAACCTCATAACGGTGCGTGGGAGTGTAGATTTAATCTAAAAAGAGCAATCACGGGCGATTGCCCCTGCAATTGCCAAATCGACTAAATCTACGCACTGGCGCACCGCTATGCACACAATACCGAAGCGCGATTTTAACAGCTTGTTTTGTATACAGGAAGTACAAAAAACCAAACCATTATCGTATAGTGTCAGCCATCTGTGACAACCTATGTAAAAACCAATGAAATCCTTTGTCAAACAACCCCTTGGCTATTTGCCAACTCCGCTGGTTAAACTTGAACGTTTAAGCGCCACCCTTAATGAACTTAGTGGATTTAACGCACCAAACATTTTTATGAAGCGCGATGATTTAACCGGACTTGCGCTAGGGGGCAATAAAACCCGAAAGCTTGAGTATATTCTTGGCGATGCGCTAAACAAAGGCTGCGACACCATCATCACAGCCGGGGCACCGCAATCAAACCATTGCAGGCAAACAGCAGCCGCAGCGGCAAGCCTTGGCTTACAGTGCCACTTAGTGCTGGGCGGCAATCAACCGGATGCTGACAATGGCAATCTACTGCTTGATAAATTATTCAACGCCCAAATTCACTGGGCAGGCGAGCATCGTAAAGGTGAAGATATCGCCAAAATAGCTGAGCAGCTTAAACAAGCGGGCAAAAAACCTTATGTGGTGCCTTATGGCGGTTCTAATGAATTGGGTGCTGTGGCCTATATAGAAGCGATGAAAGAGCTGGCGACACAACACCGTCTTGATGCTTTCAGTCATATTATTTTTGCTTCTAGCTCTGGCGGCACTCATGCAGGGTTAATGATTGGCAATAAATGGTGCGGCGCAT
>CALKGI010000246.1 GCA_938085045.1 uncultured Alteromonadaceae bacterium | reverse complement strand
CTAACTTCCTATGGCTTCCTTCAGACCCCATCGTTGGCCAATGACGCCCTTGCCACTCGGATTATCTTCCCCTCAATCAGGGTGATACTGCCTTCTTTCAGACAGTCGGGTTTGCAGGCTTCGCCGAGCAAACAAAAAAGGGGGGAGTGCCAAAGCACTCCCCCCCTTTTCAATTTATATAAAGCTGCGAAGCAGGTTTATTTGCTAGCTAGCTTCATCATCAAAGCATTCAAACGTTGTACGAATGAACCTGGATCTTTAAGATTGCCACGCTCAGCAAGCAATGCTTGGTCAAGCAAAACTTCAGTCCACTGTTTGAACTGTACATCGTCTTGCTCATCAGCAACCAATTTCACCAATTCGTGATCAGGGTTCAATTCGAACACAGGTTTGGTGTCTGGTGCTGCCTGACCCATTGATTCCATCAATTTGGCCATTTGGCTGCCCATGTCGTTATCACCAGCAACAACACACGAAGGTGAGTTGGTCAAACGATGTGATACACGTACTTCTTTGACTTGGTCGCCCAAGGCTTCTTTTACGCGCTCAACAAAGCTTTGATATTCTTTGGCTGTTTCTTCATGGGCTTTTTTGGTTTCTTCATCGTCCATCGCATCCAAATCAAGCTCACCACGAGTCACTGATTGCAATTGCTTGCCATCAAACTCTGTAACGTGACCCATCATCCACTCATCCATACGATCAGCCATCAATAATACTTCAATGCCTTTCTTACGGAAAATTTCTAAGTGCGGGCTGTTCTTTGAAGCTTCAAAGCTGTCAGTAACAATGTAGTAAATCTTGTCTTGACCTTCTTTCATACGGCCAATGTAGTCTTCCAAAGAAACACTTTGAACTTCTGAATCGTCATGGCTGGTAGCAAAGCGCAACAATTTGCAGATTTGCTCTTTGTGGCCCATGTCTTCTGCCGGACCTTCTTTGATGGCCTGACCGAACTGATCCCAAACAATTTGGTAGTTGTCTTTGTCTTTCTTACCCATGCGCTCAAGCATTTTCAAAACACGGCTAGTACAACCTTTACGCAATGACTGAGTCACTTTGCTGTCTTGCAAAATTTCACGAGATACGTTCAATGGCAAGTCGTTTGAATCAACCAAACCTTTAACAAAACGCAAGTAAGTTGGCATGAACTGCTCAGCGTCATCCATGATGAATACGCGCTGGACGTACAATTTCAAACCTTGTTGGCGTTCACGGTTCCACATGTCCCAAGGGGCTTTCTTTGGAATGTACAACAAGCTGGTGTATTCGTTGTTACCTTCAACTTTGTTGTGGCTCCAAATCAATGGATCTTCCCAGTCAGAACCGATGTGCTTGTAGAATTCTTTGTATTCGTCGTCTGTCACTTCAGACTTGTCACGAGTCCACAATGCCGTTGCTTTAGTGATACCTTCCCACTCGCCCGGAACTGCTGGGATTTTCTCGCCTGGTTCGCCGTCTGGACCTTCAGGACCATCTCTTTCTGGCTCTGGTTCTTTGTACATTTGAACTGGCATACCAATGTGATCTGAGTATTTAGTCACAATACCCTTCAATTTAGCAGCGTCTACAAAGTCAATATCTTCATCTTTTATGTGCAAGATAACTTCAGTACCACGAGTCTCTTTAGTGATGTCGGCAGTTGAGAATTCGCCTTCACCAGCAGATTCCCACTCAACACCTTGGTCTGCTTCTGCACCCGCTTTACGCGTACGAACAGTCACTTTGTCGGCAACGATGAATGAAGAGTAGAAACCTACACCGAACTGACCAATCAATTGTGAATCTTTGCTCTGGTCGCCACTTAATTTGCTGAAGAAATCTGCGGTGCCTGATTTTGCGATTGTGCCTAAGTGTTCAATCACTTCGTCACGGGTCATACCAATGCCATTATCAGAAATGGTGATGGTCTTTTCTTCTTTGTCACAACTAACGCGTACACATAAGTCTGCGTCACCTTGGTAAAGGTCGCCGTTTGACAGGGCTTCGAAACGCAATTTATCGGCAGCATCCGATGCATTTGAAACCAATTCTCTCAAGAAGATCTCTTTGTTTGAGTACAAAGAATGGATCATCAGGTTTAATAGTTGTTTTACTTCAGTTTGGAAACCATGGGTTTCTTTATGAGCGACTTCTGACATGTTAAGTCAATCCTCTTTTATCAATTGTTATCTAAAACGTCGTTTCGGTTAAATCCGAAACTGGGAATATCATAGCGTTGAAAGTGAAATGGGGTTGCCCATTCTTGTTTTCAAGGCCAAATAGTTTTCAAGGCCAAATGTTTTTTAAACTTATATTATCTTTCTACCAGAAAAAGCATGTGTCAACGTGGTGCCGTCAACAAACTCCAGCTCACCACCAACAGGCACGCCATGAGCAATTCGACTGGCATCAATATCCTGTTGCTTGCACATTTTGGCAATATAGTGCGCCGTGGCATCCCCTTCCATTGTTGGGTTAGTGGCTAAAATCACTTCTTTAACTTGGTTGTCTTGAAGATTTTTTTTCAACACATCTAAGCCAATTTCTAGCGGACCAATACCATCAAGCGGCGACAAATGCCCCATCAAAACAAAATATAGGCCAGTAAACTGACCGGTTTGTTCGATAGCAATCACATCCGCTGGGGTTTCGACCACACACAACAAGCCACTGCCAACCCGTTTAGGGCTGGCACATAGATGGCATAAATCATCTTCGGTATAGGTTCGACAACAACGACAGTGACCGACCTTTTCCATCGCTTTAATTAGCGATTCACCAAGGCGAACACCTTTTTGTCGATTGCGTTCAAGTAGTTGGAAAGCCATGCGCTGCGCCGACTTTGGCCCAACACCTGGTAAACCTTTAAGCGAATCAATTAATTCACTGACCAGCGGACTGAATTTCACAAAGAGTCTCGCTTAGAAAGGCATTTTGAAACCCGGCGGCATTTCCATGCCTCCGGTCATTTGACTCATTTGATCTTTGTTGTTCTGCTCAACACGATTAACCGCATTGTTAATGGCAGCAGCAATCAGGTCTTCAAGCATTTCTTTGTCGTCACCGACCAAAGTAGGGTCAATCTCAACCCGGCGAACATTATGGTTACCCATCATGGTCACTTTGACCATACCGGCACCAGATTCACCAACCACTTCCATTTTGGCCATATCTTCTTGCATTTTACCCATGCGCTCTTGCATTTCTTGGGCCTGTTTCATTAAATTGCCCATACCGCCTTTAAACATAATACTTCTCTTCTTTGCCAAGATTGATTAACTGTTGGTGATATGTGGGCGTTTTGAGCAGTTTCAAGGGGAAGTGGCTAACAAAATCCTAGGTAGTCATTCACTATTTATTTAAACATTTAGAGTCGTTTCTTTAAATCAATAACAGTTTCGTGAACTGGCTCACAGTTTTTACGCCCAGCAGAAGATATTATTAGCATCACTGTGAGGCGCAAAGCTAAAAGGTCCCTAAACTTGATGAGCCAAACGTCAGCAAATTTAAACTCTCCCTCTCCCGGGATGTTTAAAACGAAATCATTGGTTTAAGTTCAAGAGAAAGTAAGGTGACTAACAACAATAATCAACACCGATACGGTTAACCACCGGTAAAGAAGCCAGCACCCCAACCGCTGGTTTTTTTATGCCTGTAGATTATGTAAAGATTGGCGAGCATAATACAGCGAATCTAATCAACCACAGCTGACACTCACACATGACCATAGAAAAATTCAAACTCTATCATTATCCCGCAACCCGCAGCGCTCGGGTAAAATGGATGTTACACGAAGTCCTTGAAGATAATTTTGAGGTTGAAGTCATCCCTTTATATGAGGGTGTGCAATACCAAACGGATTTTTTGGCCAAAAACCCCAACCACAACGTGCCTTTGCTTGAAATGACAGATACCGATGGTAACTGCCAAACCATGCTCGAAAGTGGTGCTATGGTGGCGTTGTTGGCCGACATGTTCCCGCAAAAACAACTCGCACCACTGGCCGATGAGCAGCCACTAGCCCGGGCTGACTACCTGCATATGATGTATTTTGGTGCATCTTGGATGGACATGATTTTATGGCAATTGCGTTTACACAAACATCTATTGCCCGAAGCACAAAGAGACGTAAAGTCGTTTGACCGCTACACCAACAAATTCATCAATGAAATAGAACCTCAACTTATAGCCCGACTAGAAAAAGCCCCTTATATTTGTGGTGAGCAATTCACCGCAGCAGATTGCATCATCGCACACAACGTCATGTGGGCCAGAGGGTATGGTTTGTGTCAGGATGATATTTTCGGCCGGTATTTGTCAGTTGTGTCTAAAAGACCTGCCTTTATGCGTGGTTTTTCCGATGCCAAACAGTTTCAGCTTGAAGTGCCCCAAGGCAGTGATTTGAATAATAAAGTGACTGGGTAGCTCAATCAATTAACAAGACGAAAAACGCAACTGATCTCTTTGTCTGTCTTATATAAATAATCAAAGCCGCTGGAGAGCATGATCTCCAGCTTATTATCAATCAGTAAATACCTATCATGACGATTGAGATACTTATCGCCGATATTTTGATTGATTTGCCAATTTGCATAAACTCCCCTTACAAAAGATTCTGTCAACTTTGTGCTATTGCGAGGACTAACCGACAGATTTGACGCCGTTTCTACAAATTCAAACATAAGCGGTTTGCGAGGGAAAACAGCCCTAAACAATTTTTGGCTGTTATCCCAATTGGCACCAAAATAATTATCACAAATCAAAATTCTTTTAGCTTTTGCACACAAGCCCTCTATGTGCTCAAGCAAGCGTTGGCGTGACTCACCCGGGCCACAGGTTACGGTATAAAGAGATTGTACGTTTTTAGATTTGATATTGACGTATGGCAACTGTTGACAAGCATCGTCATTAGTGAGAATAAACTGATAGCGGGTCGATTTTGCTAAAGCATGCAATTCAAGCCTAGCATCACCAGCATTAGCCAGAATTGGTAGTAACCTATCAAAACACGAATCATTTAAACCCGCATCTTTACACCTTTGCAATTGTGCAAGATTCGTCAAATAAGGTGGTTTGAACTGTGCCAATAGCCTGTTGTAAGATTTCTTGTATTTTCTCGGCTCTAGATGATAATTTTCGTAACATACCAATAACTCATCACTTAAAACGACATTGCCTGACATAAACTTACCTCATGGCCAACAAATCGGTTAAAGAGGCATCAAAAAAGCCAGTAGGAAATGAAATTACATCACCTAACTCATTGTTATATTCACCATTTTCATCAATAGCAATGGCTATAAAAGGCCCTTGAATATCCGCCTTGTAATGAACCACGACCTCACCTACCGCCAACTTATCATCAAAAACTTGATAAGCCACTTTATTGATCAAATGCTCACAATGCGTTTCGACTATCAACTGTATTCCTGCATTGGCAATAAAAGCAAAAAACGTCCCCAATTCAGCCTGCGCCTTAGGGTGTAGATGGATCTCTGGGTTTTCAATAATAACCACATCCCCCTTTTTGGCCAACAAACACAAAATAATAACCTTAGCGGCAAAACTGACACCAGCCCCAAGGTTAAACGGGTTCAGGTCATTCATCTGGTCGAAATCAAACGACACTTTAACTTGCGTGGTATTAATAACCTCAGTTCTAAGCTCAGTTTTAATATCAACAACTAAGCTCAACCAACGGCTAACTTGTAAACCAAGTAAGGGAGAATCTTTAAAAGCGCACAATTGTTCGACTAAGGGAGAATTCTTGCGCTGTTCAAATGCATTGAATAAAAACTCACCGTGATCTCCCACTTTTTTCTTTGACCGTGCTGCAATAGCTTCTTGCCCTTGACGATTGGCATTAAGATAAAACAATTCACTGCCTGTTGTCGCCTTTGCTGGTTCAAAGAGCAGCTCGTCAACAGAGCCTTCCATCAACCAATCGTCATCGTCGGCAGTCATTGTCAGGGAGTAACTGGCAAATCCCAAATTGGCTGACAAAATCACTTCTTTGGCATTGATATACTTGTTTTTAACTTCACGAAATTCATCATAGTTAGCGGTCAATTCCGCCATACGTAGCTCGTTTTGAACATTAAGAAAACGAGCCAACAATAGAATACTTTGAATTACTGACGATTTTCCGGTTGAATTTACACCCGTGATCAGGGTCAACGGCTTAAGTGCGATAGTTTGTTCAGCGATACTTTTGAAGCCCTTAATGGCAATAGATTCAAGCATTAGATAATCCCTCAATTGCATGTTTGGCCAGTGCATAACGTTGATAGAAAGCCTGCTTTGAATTAAAGCTACTGCCACAACTTCCTTGGCTACCAGCAATACCTTTCATTTGTGTTATACAAGTTATCAATAGCTCATTATTTACCTGCTCCAATTCAATACCTTGAAAAATAAACACTAGAATTTCAAACAACCCCATATTTACCGGGCTGCGTTTATTGGTTGTATTAAAGCGAAAACCTTCGTCATCGAACATTTTGTGTATGTAACCTAAGCTGCGCAGTATCATTGCGCCCAAACATTCGATCTCACTTTGACTTTTCTTATTGAGCGCTTTCATGGTGATAGTCAACAATTCGTTACTCTCCCCTTTATGCAGATAACCAACCAATTGTCCGGTGTGATACAAATAAAAAGCGAAGAATCGTAAAGTAATATAATGATCTCTCATGTGCACAGTATCAACGGTCCCTCCAGTCGCCAACTTAAATGAATCAGAGTCAGCTATTTGTTTCAATAGTTCAGTTGCGGGTCCTTGATACAAAGCATGACGAATTTCCTGTTGATTGAGCTGGGTTCCACCACGGTTTACCCGGTCAAAAATATTAAATTTGATGGCTTCTGGGGTTGGCGGTTGTATCACATAAGTGAGTAGCTGAAAGTCTTCGATTTTCCCTTGCAGCAAAGGTGAAAGTTCGGCAAAAGTTTTTCCATTAGAATCAGAAAATACAATCAAGCCGCTTAAAGCAAACTTTTGTTCAAGAAAACGTTTTAAAGTGGTTATTCGCTGTCGTCCATCAACGACTTGGCGAACACCAGTTTCATCCTCAAAAAGATAAATGAGTGGAATAGGTATGCCCATTAAAATGGATTCGATAAATTCGCTGCGCTGTTGGTCATCCCACACATCATTTCGTTGAAAAGTTGGTGCCAACATGACTTTGCGTTGATCTACCCTACGCAGTAATTCATAAACACTGTACTGCTCTTTGGCAATGCGTATCTCAGGTTGTTCAGTATATTGTTCATCCAAATTATCTGCTGCCAATTGCGCGTCCAAATCAAGCTCAACGTCTTGTGACAAGTCTGTCGTTTCAGTCATTTTGTTGGTTCAATCTCCAAAGGCATACGCTTATTTATACGCGGCAGTTTACCATAAATTTATCACAACGCTATATTCGACCCATTAACGAAGTGCCAAGGCACCTTTGCTCTTTTACTGTAATTTTCATTGCTTTATAATCGCCCGGTGACAACCCTCAACTAATAAGGCAAACAAATGTCTACCTGGACTCCAATAGAAAAAGAATTATTGCTTGATATGATACGCAATGCTGAGTTAATTTTAGAGGGATTAAATAAAGGGTTTTGGCGCCTAATTAAATTACAACAACCTGAAAAATGGCAGCAAACTTCGATGGGTGATCTTGGTGACGGCTTTTGGGTTGTGGCTGTTCTTGGCAATCATTGTATTTATTATAACGATATTGAAGAGGGTTTTAACATTAGTAAATATGACAAAGTCGGTTACATTAACGAATACCTTTGTGAGCAGTTAGAACTAGAACAATTGATATCATCAATAGTACACAGAAGGTTTAATCTTTAAATTTACCAAACCACCTCAAAAGGATACTTGCCCTTAGGAATGATAACCATCATGGCATTGCCCTTAAGCATAACTTTTTCTAAGCCCGTCATTTTACGTATTGCAGGTGGTACATCACTAAAAAAGTTGTTGTTGAGTGTCAATAGTTTGAGTTTAATCAGTTGATCAAACCCTTGGGGTAATGCCCCCAGTTTGTTGCCGCCAAGCAACAGCTCTTGCAAAGTATTAAGGCTCGCAATTGTTGCTGGCAGTTCGCGCATTTGTAAACCACCAAAACCCAAATGAGTGAGCAGCTTGTTTGCTGCTAGTGACTTTATCGACTGCTTAACATCCAATTTCATATTCTTGCCTAGGTAAATGGCTTTTAACTGTCTGAAATCTTTGATGACTGGCGGCAGACTTTTAAACTTATTGCCATACAACGAGAGAAATTGCAGTTTTTTGAGTCTGCACAGTTTAGTATTTAAGGTAGCCAAGTTGTTAAATGACAAGTCTAGTATTTGCAGGTTTTCCAATTGATATAACCAATCACCTAAGGCTTTTAAGCCGGTTTGATTGAGTTTTAATACTTTGAGGTTTTTCAACTGGCCAATGCTTTGAAGCTGGGCTGGCGTCAATGTTGTATTTTTGAGGTGAAGGTAATGTGTTTTGTCGCCGTCTTTTAACGCCTGTTCAAGCGATGTTGTTGCTTGATGCTCTTTCAATGCTTGCCAGTCTTGGGCTTTAAGTGGTGCTATCAGCAATAACATTAATGTTATGAATATCAAATATTTCATCTTAATCCCTCAAAAGTGATAATTATGCCAAGTCGCTTTTACCCCACAGCCGAAATTGTACTTTCATCAATATTCGCTGCAAACTGCTGTTGCAGTGCAATGATAAGTGGGTCTTGGTAAATCAGTTGTTTGGCATTGGCCAAACGGTCGGCTTCGATTTTTCGCTGAATGTTAAACGGGGTTTGGTATTCTTCTTCTGTAAATACCAATTCAAGTTCGATGACTTCATTCAATACCCGAATCAACGACTTGGTCAACTGATCGCGCAGGCCCTGCGAATCGAGGTGTTGTTCAGTTCTTGATACGTTAAGCGTAACGACTTTATCTTCTTTGTGCCACATAGATTTAACCGCCAACAAACGAACTAAACCACCTAGCCCCATTTGTTCTATCAAGCTTGCCCAATAATCTATATCGGCCGCCCAACGAGGAAGACCTGACTGACTAACAGCGGCTTCAGCTGGCTCTGGAGGCTGTGGTGTTTGAAGTGGCTGTGCCACTGTATCTTGAGGTTCTGGTTCTGTTATCTGCGGTTGCGCTTCAACAACTTCAGGCTCAGGCAATTGCGCAGTTTCTGGTTCGACAGGCGCCAATTCAAAAGATTCTGTTTGAGGTTGTTCTTGCTCTATAGCCCGCGGCGTCTCAACCGGTTTAATGTCACGGGCTATCGGCTTTTTTTCGCTTGGTGCGTTCTCTGTAGATAAAAGCTCATTAGACAAAGGTTTTGTCTCTAACTCTGCTTTGACTGGGGGCTGCACGGCCTCTTTCGCTTTTTCTGTCTCACCAGAACCAAACATATTGTCCATTGGCAAATTGCGATTGGCCAAAATGGCAGCCACCGGATCTTCATAATTTTCATCTGCTGGTTTGGCAACAGGTTCTATCGATGGTAATGAAGGTCGTGCATTTTCGCCTGCCATTCCCATGTCCATGGGAACCTCTTGACTGAATTCCATATAACCATAATCAGGCTCTTCATCATCATTGCTAAAGCTGATGTCTTCTAAAGGCGGTAGTTCAGTATGATTTGAAACGGGTGCAGCCTGCGTTTGTACTTGAGGCTGTACTTGAGGCTGTACAGGGTGTTGTTCAATTTGAGGTGTTGGCAATGGTTGTGTTGATAACACAGGTTGAACTGCGGTTTGCGCCATAGGCTGTGGTGCAGCTTGTTCCATTGGCTGAGGTTCTGACTTGTGCTTAGGAATTGTTTTCGCTTCAACCTTTGGCGCTTCTACCGGCTTGAACCCTTGTTGCAGGGCGCTAAAAAGCAGCGTATTTTGCTGCTCATTCAACGCATCTGGCGATTGTTCAACAACGGGTGCAGGCTGTTCTAATTCATCGGGTCGAATTTCAGAGTTTTTTTTTGCCGGGTTGTCAAACACAGGTGTTACCGCAAGTTCTGGCTTTGCTTCTGGTATTAGATGGGCCACTGGCAAAGCTTCGACAATTGATATTGGAGGGGCTACCTTAACCGCATCACCCACAGCTGGGCGCTCAACAGTATTGAGCGGTTGGAATGCCAGTACACGCAACAAAACCATTTCAAACCCCATTCGAGGGTCTGGTGCCAATTCAATGTCTTTTTTACCGTTAAGTAAAATTTGATAATAAAGCTGTACATCTTGCGGACTAAGCTTTTGTGCTAAACGGCTAACAAACGCTTGCAGGTTTTCATCAATTTTAGCCACCGATGGCACTAATTGACTCATTGCAGCCAGATGAAACAGTGACAATAATTGATCAATCAAATTGCGAAAGTCAGGCATAAACTGAGCTATTTCTTCAACGGTATCAAGCGCTTTGTCAGGATTTTGATTAACAATATGGGCCAGCAGTTTGACACTCCATTGCTGATCAATAGTGCCCAGCATTTGCCTAACCTGAGGCGCTTGTAACCCGCCTTTTGATTGAGCAATGGCCTGATCGGTCAAACTCAAAGCGTCACGCACACTACCATCAGCCGATTTGGCCAATAAGCGCAAAGACTCTTCGTCAAAGCTTATGGTCTCTTCGCTGAGTATGTGTTTGAGGTGTTCAATTAATTCATTGCGCAGCAATGCCCTGAGGTTAAACTGCAAACAACGTGACAAAATAGTGATAGGTAACTTTTGCGGATCGGTTGTCGCCAGCAAAAATTTAACGTGCGGCGGTGGTTCTTCAAGGGTTTTGAGCAAGGCATTAAAGCTGTGCCTTGACAACATATGCACTTCATCAATCAGGTAAACCTTGAAGCGGCCCCGGGTTGGTGCATATTGTACGTTGTCGAGTATTTCACGAGTATCTTCTACTTTAGTGCGCGAGGCGGCATCGATTTCAATCAAATCAACAAACTGCCCTTTCTCTATGCTGAGGCAAACATCACACTGTCCGCACGGGTTGGCGGTTATCCCCTGTTCGCAATTGAGGCTTTTAGCAAAAATTCGTGCAATGGTGGTTTTACCAACACCTCGGGTGCCAGTAAAGAGATAAGCGTGATGCAAACGCCCCATTTCAAGGGCGTTTATCAGGGTGTTTTTAACATGTTCCTGGCCGACTAATTCAGGGAAGCTTTTTGGCCGCCACTTTCGCGCCAGGACCTGATAACTCACTGTTTATTCGCCCTCGAATGAAATCAAAGCGCAAATATCAACATCTAAATCAGCCAAACGTTTTTCGCCGCCAAGTTCAGGCAGAGTAACCACAAAAGCCGAACCAAACACAGTGCCACCCAGTTGACGCACCAAATGTGCAGTCGCATCCATGGTGCCGCCAGTTGCCAGCAAGTCATCAACCAATAAAACGCTGTCACCAGCTTTTATTGCATCGGTGTGAATTTGCAGCGTATCTGTACCGTACTCAAGTGCGTAATCTTGTGACAGAGTTGCGCGAGGTAATTTACCCGGCTTTCTCACTGGCACAAAAGCAACCCCCATAGCATAAGCCAAAGGTGCACCAAAGATAAAACCACGAGCTTCGGTACCAACGATAGTGGTAATGCCCTTGTTTTCAAATTTGGCTTTAAACAAATCAATCACTTGAGCAAAAGCTTGCGGGTCTTGCATCAAACTGGTGACGTCACGGAACATGATCCCTTCTTTTGGATAATCAGGAACCGTTTTAATACTATCTTTAATGTTCTTTAAAATTTCTTGACTCATGTTCAACTCATCTTGTTGGCACACAGCCCGGCTAATAGTCACGCGCTAAAGTGCTTTAAATGTAAAAGGCCATTTTAAACGCCTTTAAACTAAATTAAAAAAGCCCATTATTATAAAATAACGGGCTGGTGAATATAATTCATAATGTACAGATTGTAAATGCGCTAGGCGCTCAAAGCATTGGCCATTTCGTTGGTTTGTTGGTGCAGTAACTCAAGCAAACGCGCTTGGTCCACTGGCTTGTACAAAACATCGATATTATCGATAGCGGCAATTATATGTTCAAATTCTGCGCCATCATCCGTCGTCAACAAAATCATCGGCAAAGCCCCATACTGCGCTATTTCTTTTAACCCTTTGATCAGGGTTGTGCCATTCATCACCGGCATTTTGTAGTCGATGACAAAGGCGTCAAATTCTTCATTCTTGGCTTTGGTTAATCCATCAAGACCGTCACACGCTTCAACGACGTCATAACCCGCAGCACAGATCACGCTTTTCAGCATATTGCGAACCATGGCATTATCGTCTACCAGCAATACTCGTTTGTTCATTCATTTTTTCCAAAGGGCCAAAATCAGGCGCATTGTAATGGTCTTTTAACAGATAATCGAGTAGTTATTAACAATGGTTGGAATTTATCCAGTAATTGGCAGGTATGTCATTGAATTTTGGTAGATTTATAATTGTAACAAGCAATTAACGGTTTTAAGGGACATGCAGTTCATCGCAGCCCTTAAAACATTGTTATTGCACACTTTAATAACTTTACTCAGCAGTATCAGTCGCTGCGCTATCAGTGGCCTTAGCTTTGGTCTTGCGGGTTTTTTTAGGTTTATCTTCTACTTGCGCTGTTTCTTCAACAGCGGCCAACTCGGCTTGTTGTTCTGCCAGCTTAACTTCGGCCAATTTGGCGACGATATCGGTCAAGGCATCAACCTTAGCAGTTAAGGCATCAATCTGCTCAGGGTCGCTCTGGTTAAGGCCTAATTTCTCGCGCACTTCGTCGACTTTGCTTTCAAAGCGACTTTTTTCTTTAATTTTGGCTTCAAGGCTGGTTTGAATTTCACCACCTTTAACCACCAATTCGTTAAACAACTGATTTGACTCTTCATAAGCCTTGTCGAGTTTGTTGGTCAGTGTTTCAGAGCCCTTGCCATAGGCGCCCAAACCGGCCAGCCACACGTTACGGGCAAAACTTTGTACTTTATCTTTGGTCGCCATTGTCATCTCTCCTGTTAAAAGTGGTTTATTTGGCCAATTTGGCAACGATTTCAGTCAAGTCATCAATTTTTTTCGATAACTCATCAATCTTTACATCGCTGTCGCTTTTGTCTAAACCGAGCTTTTTACGAACGTCACTAATGCGCTGGTCAACAGCGGCTTTTTCTTTAATTTTGCTTTTGGTCTCGCCTTCAAGGGCTTCACCTTTAGCAACTAATTCATTAAATACACGATTGCTATCAGCGTTTACTTTTTCAACTTTACCCTGAACAGTATCAACGCTTTTACCGTAAGCGCCCAAACCGGCTAACCAAATTTTACGGGCAACATCTTCAGCAACATTTAGGTTTTCTTTGATCATATCTAATTTAGATGTAGTGGACATAGCTTTTCTCCAAGGCGGTTAAGTTGTTTGTGTGTTTATCTCTAAAAGTTGCTGCCTAGAATACAAAGGTAAATTAGAAAGCGCATACTAACGATTAAAAAAGATTTTCTTTTAACACGTTGGGCAACATTAGAGTCTGTATTCTAAATCGCTGTGTTAAGGTGCCGACCAAATCGACAGGAAATTTATCCGTTTTTTTTCACTTATAGTAAAAGTCCACTATATTGGATGTGTATCAGTCCACTGTATTGGACGTGTATCCAACAATAAAAGAGGTGTTTCATGGGATATCTGGTAACCGGCGGCACAGGTTTTATCGGCAAGTTCTTAATCAAAAAATTATTACAACGTGAAGGAGATATCCACGTTGTTGTACGCGAAAATTCATTGCCAAAATTGCAAAAACTGCAAAAACTAAGTGGTGAAAAAGGCGCAAGAATAAAAGCCGTGGTAGGTGACATTACCCAACCCAACCTAGGACTAGACGACAAGCAAGTCGCCGAGCTTAAAGACAAAATCAGTCACTTTTATCATTTAGCGGCTATTTATGACCTGTCGGCCAAAGCCGAAGCGCAGCAGCAAGCCAATATTGATGGCACCCAAAACGCAATTGATTGTGCCATGGCCATCAACGCAGGTTGCTTTGAAATGGTCAGCTCAATCGCAGCAGCTGGTTTATACAACGGCGTGTTCCGTGAAGATATGTTCGAAGAAGCCGAAGGCCTTAAAAACCCCTACTTTAATACCAAGCATCACTCAGAAGGTTTGGTTCGCAACAAATGCAAAATACCCTTTCGCATTTATCGTCCGGGCATGGTTGTTGGTCATTCAAAAACGGGCGAAATCGATAAGATTGACGGCCCTTATTATTTCTTCAAGATGATCCAAAAATTCCGCAACAAATTGCCACCTTGGATGCCGACCATAGGTTTTGAAGGCGGTTATATGAATATTGTGCCAGTCGATTTTGTGGTAAATGCCATTGACCATATCAGCCACAAAGACGACACCGTAGGCCAGTGTTTCCATTTAACCGATCCAAAACCTAACCGCATTGGTGAAGTGCTCAATATATTTGCCGATGCCGGTCATGCGCCAAAAATGGCGATGCGCATCAACACCAAAATGTTCGGTTTTATTCCGCCGTATATCCGCAATATGATCATGTCTTTGCCGCCGATTCTGCGAATTAAGGGTGCGATTTTAAAAGACCTGAAAATCCCGCCACAGGTGTTGGAGTTTATCAACTACCCTACCCGTTTCGACTCTCGCGATACTCAAAAAGCGCTCGAGGGCACTAATATAGAAGTCCCTCGCTTGGCATCTTATGCTGCACCACTGTGGGACTTTTGGGAGCGAAACCTCGACCCAGACTTGTTCATCGACAAAACACTGGGCGGTTCGGTGAAAAACAAGTTTGTAATGATCACAGGCGCAACCTCAGGTATTGGTCTGGCAACTTCTTTACGACTGGCCAAAACACAAGCCAAACTCATTTTGGTGGCACGCAAAGAAGAGGGCCTGATCGAAACCAAACAGTTAGTCGAAGATATGGGCGGTACTTGTTTTACCTACACTGCCGACTTATCGAGCAATGAGGATTGCGACAGGTTGATAAAGGTTGTGTCTGAAAATCACGGCGTAGTCGACATCCTGCTTAATAACGCTGGTCGTTCAATACGCCGCTCTGTAGAACATTCGGTTGACCGATTCCACGATTATGAACGTTGTATGCAGTTAAACTATTTTGGCTGTTTAAAATTGATCATGGGCTTTTTACCTGGCATGACCAAAAAACGCTTCGGGCATATCATCAATATTTCGTCTATCGGTGTATTAACCAACTCGCCAAGGTTCTCGGCTTACGTTGCATCAAAGTCAGCACTAGAAGCCTTTACGCGTTGTGCTGCGGCCGAATATTCTGATACTGGCGTTAATTTCACCACCATTAATATGCCACTGGTGAAAACGCCGATGATCGCCCCGACCAAAATTTACGATTATTTCCCTACCCTCAATCCTGATCAGGCGGTTGATTTAATTGCCAAAGCCATTATTCATAAACCAAAACGAGTTGCCACACGTTTGGGCACCTTTATTAATGTGCTTTATGCAGTTGCCCCTAAGGCCACTGAAATACTGTTTAACTTTACCTTCAGAATGTTCGAAGATTCGGGCGCTGCCAAAGGCGATAAAAAAGAAATCAAACAGGAAGATATGACCAGCGAGCAAATAGCACTATCGCAAGTGATGCGAGGGATCCACCTTTAAGATCAATGATCTGCACGGAAACGGCCAATAACTGTAGCCGTGCAGCACATCTTGCTTTAATGCCACACAAAATTCCCTTTCGCTTGATAAAATATGACTGTATGGACGGTGCAATTAGTTGCCAATTGATGGGATAGGACATATGATCAAGTACGAGAACAAAAATCACACCAATCGATGATAAGGTAATTGTGCTTTAATGCCGTCGTTTACAAACAAGTCAAATTCAGTCAAGCAAGCACTCATTGGCGCCGTCATGGCCATATCGGCAATCTCGCTGATTGCTTCTGTCGCTGCATCTACCGTTTTAGACATTCGCCGCCAAAAAGCAGAATTGATCTCTCAGTTAGCGACCTATTCAGATATTATCAGTTTCAGTTCAGTGGCCAGCCTCACGTTTGACGACCCAGAAACCGAAGCAGAACAGCTCAAATCCTTCAAAGCCGCGAGCATCATTGAAAACATTCATATCTACCGAATTGACCAACAAACCAGCGAACCCGGTTTTTTCTCCAGCTATAACAAATTTGGCATCCCGCCTATCCCCGTCAGGTTCAATCAAATCGAAGCCTTACAAATAGCCACATTCAGCGATAACAACGTTGAAGTTATCCGCCCAATAAAAGAAGAAGACGTGATCTTAGGTTACGTTTATCTGCGTGCCAGCCTTGGTCCACTGCAAGATGACATTAACGAAAAACTGCTCATCAACAGCGTCATTGGTTTGACGATACTGTTACTGGCGTTTTTACTGGCATTGAGAATGCAGCGTAAAATCACCAACCCAATTGAATCATTCTTAAAAACTGTCCATCAGGTATCGAAGAACAAAGACTATTCAGTTCAAGTTGATACCATCAACATCACCGAGCTCGACATATTGGCCCGAGCGTTCAATAAAATGCTAGACCGCATTCAGCAGCACATATCAAAACAAGCCATTGCCGAACAAGAAGTACGTCAGCTTAACCTCAACCTCGAACAAAAAGTCAACGACCGTACGCTTGCAGTAAAAGAGTCAAACCAAGAATTGCTCAATACGCTGGAAAAAATGCACCAATATCAAAACCAGTTAGTCGAAACCGAAAAAATGGCGTCATTGGGGCAAATGGTTGCCGGGATTGCCCATGAGGTCAATACCCCTATCGGGCTTGGTGTAACGGCTTCAACATTGATGCAAGACAGGTTAGCCGTGATTAATGATTCGTTTGAAGCGAAAAAACTTAGCTCAAAGCAGCTGGCCAAATTCCTCAACGAAAGCGCTGAAAATCTTGGCATAATTTATCGTAACCTCAACCGTGCAGCAGAACTTATCAGCAGTTTTAAACAGGTGGCTGTAGACCAATCTAGCGAAGAGAGTCGAGTCTTCAATTTTGAGCAGTTGATCAACGAAATATTAATGTCGTTAAAACCTAACCTTAAAAAAGAACAACATGAGGTGGTCGTCGATTGCGATTCATCGATTAATATACGCAGCATGCCCGGCCCGATTAATCAAATTTTGATCAACTTAGTAATGAACTCATTAATCCACGCTTTTGAGGGCATTGATAAAGGCACCATGACCATTGCTGTAAGCGTCACCAATGACGAATGCAAACTCATTTATAAAGACAATGGTATCGGTGTTTCACAAGACATTAAGAAGCGTATATTCGATCCTTTTGTCACCACTCGTCGTGGTGAAGGCGGCTCGGGCTTGGGTATGCATTTGGTTTACAACTTAGTGACACAAGCACTCAACGGTTCGATTACAATATTCAGCGAAAAAGGCAATGGTATCGAATTCAACATTGTTTTTCCTATAGTGAATCCCCCGGTAAAAACCAGACCTGCCAGTCGTTCGTAAAATCGACTGTACGGCACAATATTTAACAGAACCTTCTGGCTATATTTCACCTCAGCCTGTCGTCAGCGCGTCGCTTTTACCCTAATTGAATAAACATATAGGACATACCATTAAGGTATTTTTAAAATAATTCTAATTATTTTTCTAAAACTCGTTATAAATGTAATAAAAACCTCCTCAAACGCCATATTTCCTTGTTTGTGACGCAGAACCCTCCTATAATTGCAGCTAGTTTGTTTCTTTTTTATTACTTGCCATTTACCAAAGTTGCAGCAAAGGATTAGTATCGTTATGCACACCCCTGTTATATTAATTGTTGAAGATGAAGATGTTACCCGCCTCAACCTTGTTAACCTTTTCCAAGCAGAAGGTTACGAAGTGTTAGAAGCGATCGATGGCAATGACATGCACGAAAAATTGTCGAATAATCAAGTTGACGTAGTGGTAATGGATATCAATCTACCGGGCAAAAACGGACTTATTTTGGCGCGTGAATTACGCCAAAAAGGACCTATGGGATTAATCTTCCTAACGGGTCGCGATAACGAAGTAGACAGAATTTTGGGTCTTGAAATCGGCGCTGATGATTACATCACCAAGCCATTCAACCCAAGAGAACTGACCATTCGTGCCAGAAACTTGATCAGCCGTACCTCAAGCCTCCCAGAAAGCCCTAAAACCGAAGACGGTATCATCAAATTTGATGGTTGGGAACTGGACGAAAACAGTCGCTGCTTAACCACGCCAAGTGGTGATTCACAGCGTTTGCCAAAAGGCGAATACCGCGCATTGCGTTTGATGCTGACAGAGCCGGGCAAAATATTCACCCGCGAACAGCTTATCAAGCACATGACGGGCCGTGAGCTACGTGACAACGATAGAACGGTTGATGTAACCATTCGTCGTATTCGAAAGCATTTTGAGTCTGACGGCTCCTCAGGCGAGATTATCTCTACCATTCACGGTGAAGGTTATCGCTTTACTGGTCGAATTGAATAATAGCGTTCAATTAGCTTTATAAATTAAAAAAATGGCGCCGTTGGCGCCATTTTTGTATCTGTTGTATTCACCAAAACCCACCGATGTAAACCAATCTACCAGCCGCCTCCGGCTGGGGTCAGTGCAATTGAACTTGTCGAACCAAAATCTTTTTTTGTTCGACAAATTCAATTGCTTTGACCCCCTTGCGGAGCCTCCGTTCCTCAAGCCTCTGGGATTACTTAACCTCCCCTCCTCCAGCCTCTGAGATTGCGGAGTCATCCTTCCTCCGGCCCTTAACAAAGCCCCCTACCTTTTCGATATAACCCATATCAAAAGCAGGTGATAACTGCGTCGAGGCTTCGTCAGAAGCCGGTGGAACGGAGGCTAGCAAGGGGGTCAAAGCATTCAAACTTGGTGAACGAAAAAGGATTCGTTCACCAATTTCAAATGCACTGTCCCCAGCTGGAGATGACTGGTAGAAAAAGAAGCGGGGATAAATCACCCGACTACAATTTTACTCCGGATATGATCTTTGTGGTGACTGGCAGAAAAACAAAAGGCCACCCGAAGGCAGCCTTTTACAATCCAAGTCGTTGGATTATTTACTTACGTCTACGACGCAAACCAACCAATGGCAACAATAGTAAGCTGATGAAGCCCACTGTGCCACCTACGCTGCTGCTGTCAGAAGTATCTTCAACGACTAAGCTGAAAGTTTCTGTCACAGTATTGGTGCCGTCAGATACCGTCAACTCGAAGCTGATTGGGATATCGCCAGATACTTTCGGTGCTGTGAAGCTAATGCTCTTAGCATCGTACTGGAACTGAATCAACGCACCAGTAGTTTGACGCCAATGGAACATCAAGTTAGCAGGGTCAACATCAGTAGTGCCGCTAGCATCTACAGTTACTGTATCGCCTTCATTAACCACTGAAGGGCCAGTAATGTGTATGACTGGCATTGTACAGGCATCGCCGAACAGCTGGTCACCGAAGAACGGGTGGTCGATGAACGGGTTACGGTTACCTTGGTATTCGTAAACTACGGCGTTACGCTGCATTTCCATCGCTGAAACCGGATCCGCTTTATGCCAATCCCACAAAGTACATAACACGCCGAACTTGGCCACGCCATCTACAGTAGCAGAGTCAGTGATTTCATTAACCAAAACCAAATCAGGCATACTTTCATCTGCGCCGTTGTAGCGAGTGTCCATGTAGAACATCATACGGGCTACGTCACCTTTAACTTCGTCACGTGGTTCCCAAGAATCGCCGTCTTTGTAGTTCATTGGGCTTTCTTCAACCGCGTCACCGCCATTGTCAAAGTCTAAGTTGCTACGCAAAGTGTTCATTGACCAATCAGCTGGACGCAAGTGATGCGCATCGGTGTAACCCAATTGTGCTTCATCAGGGAAACCATGGCTCTTAGACCAAACGTGCTCACGGTTCCAAGAATCTTGGTTGTTGGCGTTAGGGCCACTGCCATTTTCTAATTTAGCAATTGAGTTACCTGTGTACAATTCAATGATGTTATCTGTGTTATCAGGGTCTTCATCAGAGAAAGTCAAAACACTCCAAACCTGACCGTAAGTCAATGGAACGTGTCTGGCGCTAATGCTCAAGTTAAGTGCAGTAGCCAAATCAGCTCGGCTCGCAGCCATCACGTCAGCGTAGTAAGTTGCATCATCAAATGTTGCGTCGTTACCTACTTTACTGATTTCAGGACAGTTAACACAAGCACCGATAGCAACGCCACCGCCTGCGCCAACGGTTGGTACTGGCTCTGAACCTGTACAGGCCAATTCACCCATACAACCTAAACCGTCAAAGGTATCAGTTTCGAACGTCAACCACTGGTTAGTTGCACCCGGTAAAATGTTGCTGATTGGGAATACATCATTGGCGATGTGGTCGCCTACCATTACGTCAGCTTTACGACGAATCGTTTTGTTTTGAGTACCAAAGGTAGGATCCGTTGCATCTGTCCATTCGTTGTTTGGACGCTGACCAATTCGGCCGATGCTATCAACTACCACACCACCTAAAGTCAATACAATCGCATCATCACCATTAAAGAAGGTAACGTTTGAACCAATGCCTTGTGGTGCATCTTTTTTCGCTTCATCTACAGCATCGTTGTTGTGAATCACAACACTTGAACCTGAGGGTAACAAACCAAACAAGTTAAGGGCATTAGATACACGAGTACTACCGTTGTTGTAAGCTTCTAAACGATAACCCATAGTGAACAGGTCAATGTCGTTTGCGCCAACGTTAGATAATTCGATGGCTTTGTTTGAGCTGCTGCCTTCAACATATTCGGTGATCAATAAGTAGTTTTCGATTGGCTCTGGAATAGCAGGACCTTCGCCGCCATCGTCTGTACAGGCATTTTCACCCGGACAACCCAAACCATCAGCAACATCAGCGCCAAATACAGCCCACTGGTTAACGTCACCAGGGAAGGCATCGTCTGCAACAGTATCACCAGCGTTTACGCTGTTTTTACGGCGTAATGTTTTTTCAGCAGTTGAGAAATCAGCGTTGTTCGGGTCAACCCAAGCACCGCCATCTGGGTTTTCACCAACACGACCAAAGACGTCGATAATCACGTCATTAGCAGTTAATACCAATGCATCGTTACCGTTATAGAAAGTCACTGATGATGCAGCGCCCATGCCTTCAGGGAACTGGAATTCAGGGTCGGCACTTTCGTTGAAAACAACAAAGCTCTTACCTGGGTCAAGCATACCAGTCAAAAAGATTTTACGGTCTTCATGCTCTGTAGGGCTACCATCTCTGAACATGGCTAACTTGTAGTTGCCAGCGCCCAAATCAACAGGCTCACTGCCAAGGTTAGATATTTCAACGGCTTTATTTGAACCACTACCTTCAACATACTCGGTGATAACTACGCCACCAGCAACAATTTCACTACAGGCGATTTCGCCAGCACAACCCAAACCGTCAGCTGTGTCTACATCAAATACCAACCACTGGTTAGGTGAACCCGGAAAAGCATCATCAATGACAGTGTCGCCACTGGTTACAGAAGCCATACGACGTAATGTTTTGTTCTGTGTGCTCCAATCAGCATTATTGGCATCCGTCCAGCCATCACCGGGGTCAACATCATTCATTTGACCAAAGCTGTCCATTACTACGCCGTCTCTGCTCAAAACGATACCATCATCGCCATTGAAGAAAGTCAGTGAAGAAATTGCACCATTGTCAGGGAATTGAAATTGGGCTGCGGCATTCTCGTTATAAACGATGTAGCTGGCACCAGCTGCAAGCATACCAGTCAAGTCAATGAACCGGTCGTCATGCGGCGTAGAGCTACCACCTGAATACAAATGCAAGCGATATTTGCCAGCGCTCATGTCAACGGCTTCACTGCCCATGTTGGTGATCTCAACCGCTTTGTTAGAGCTAGAGCCCTCAACATATTCGGTGATCAAAATGTTTTCTGTTACAACAGGTTCAGCGCCACAAGCGGTTTCGCCTGCACAACCTAAACCATCAGCGGTGTTGATATCAAACGCCAACCACTGGTTATCGCTACCCGGGAAGTCATCATCAATAACGGTGTCGCCAGCAGTAACAGAGGCTTTACGACGAAGCGTTTTGTTTTGTGTGCTCCAGTCAGCATTATTCGGGTCAGTCCAACCTGCGCCCGGGTCAACATCATTCATTTGACCGAAGCTATCCATAACAACGCCGTCTCTAGACAAAACAATACCATCGTCGCCATTGAAGAAGGTCAACATTGATGTCGCGCCGTTGTCTGGGAACTGAAATTCAGCATCGCCACTTTCGTTATAAACCATATAACTGGCACCGGCTGCTAACATGCCAGTCAAATCGATGAAACGGTCTTCATGCGGCGTTGAGCTACCACCAGAGTACAAGTGCAACCGGTATTTGCCAGCGCCCATGTCAACGGCATCGCTGCCCATGTTAGTGATCTCAACCACTTTGTTAGAGCCACTGCCCTCAACATATTCGGTGATTAGGATATTTTCGTTAACTGTTGGCGTACCACTATCACCACTACAAGCCGCTTGGCCTGCACAGCCTAAACCGTCAGAGGTATCTTGGTCGAAAGTGATCCACTGATTGTCGGCCCCCGGAAACGCGTCAGTTGCGTCCGCATCACCTGTGGTGATCCCGTCTTTACGACGAAGTGTTTTATTCAAGGTGCTAAAGTTAGCATCGTTGGCATCGCTCCAGCCGCCATCAGGTCTTTCACCTATGGTACCAATGCTGTCGGTTATCACGTCACCTTTAACCAAAACAATGACATCGTCACCGTTATAGAAAGTGACTGTCGATTCAGCGCCATTATCTGGAAATTTAAACTCATCAGCTGCACTGCTGTTGTAAACAATGTAGCTAGCACCAGCGGCTAAAGTGCCGGTTAATGCAATGAAACGCTCATCATGCTCGGTTGTACTACCGTTAGAGTACATTGCCAATTTATAAGCTTCTGCGCCCATATCAACGGCGGCTGAACCCATATTGGTAATTTCGATGGCTTTATTGGAACTGCTGCCTTCAACGTATTCGGTGATGATGATGTCAGCCATCGCCGTGGTGGGCAGAACAAAAGACAGGGCTGAGGCCAGCGCTGCCTTTTTCATTAAACTATTCATAAGGTCTTTTGTCCTAATGTTTGCGTATTACGCATTCTTATAGTGTTATTACAAGGCCAGCCGTTATATCGGTTAAAGACACTACGCTGACCCGCATTGACACCTGTCAATCAGGTGTCAAATCAAACAAGGTTTAGAAAAAGCTTAGAAGGTGTAACGTACACCCATTTTGATTCTCCAAGCTGAAGAGGTCAGGTCTGCGAAATCGTAATTACGGTCATCGTATCCGTTAAACAAGCGTCGTATCTGGTATTTTCCATCATCTGACAACCCATCAAAGTCATACAAGTTGGTGCTTGAGAAACTCTTGCGTTTTTCCACGCCCCAATCGTCATTCAGCAGATTGGCGAAGTTGAAGATAGTCAGGTAAACCTGCCCTTTGTGATCTTCATAGAAACCAGGGATCTCTTGCTTAACACTCAAATCCATCTTGGTAACCCAGGGTTGTCTTGCAGTGTTACGGTCAAGGACACAACCACAAGCGTCAATACCAGCACTGGCGAGTACGCCCGACAATTCATCCCAGCCGATATCGTTGTTTGAATAGCCCCAATCAACATTTGGATCGTTTGGACCACTTGGGATATAGGCCAGATAGGCACCGTTACTGTAAAACTCTTCGTTATCACCAAAGTCTCCATCCTGGTACAGGCTCATGGTGTAGCTGTAAGGACGGCCTGATGCACGTTCAAAGAACATGTTGACCTGAGTGTTATAACCTTCGAACAATTCAGTGTTGTAACCAAACGTCACTTTGAATGAATGCTCTTGCTCATAGTGACCGGTAGTAGACATTTCCTGATTACGGTTGATACCAACATTATGCTTGTAGTTACTTTGGTTACGTGAAGAGGAACCCGGTTGACTATCCTCGATATTTTGATTGGTATAGCTGGTTGAAACACTGATGCCGTTATCCCACTCTTTGCTCAAAGCAGTGGTAAAAATCACTTTTGAACCATCTAGTTCGGAGTTGGTCATCATGATGTCAAAGTTTTGCGCCAAATCACCTTCATAGATGCTGCGCTGAATCAAGCGTACGCCATCGGCTGCATAATTAAGGCTGCCATTTTCATCCAGTGGCGTGATTGAGGTATCAAACCAAACCGCTTCGTCTTTTGATTTAGCCAACATGATTTCGTTAGTCCATGAATAGCCATCACCAAAGGTCCAGTCTGCGGCGAACTGCAAACGCCAGTCAGAAGGTAACTTGAAGTTAGGGTCGGTGTAGTTAGTGCTGCCTGCCCCGGCTTGCATAGCATCTTGAATTGGCTGTGGTATCTGGGTGATATCAACTGGGGTATCCAAACCGGCAAAATAATCGTTGATCACACTCTCTGGTGCAGCCACCAAAGTAATACCGTCTTTGGTGAAAGGGCCATTATACCAAACATTGGGTATTCCACCTGCAAAGCGACCCAAACCACCGCGCAAGGTCAAATCATCAGTTAAGAACCACTTGAAGCTGACACGCGGCATAAATACCGACACACCGTCAAGGTTTTGCTGGTTGTCAAAGCCGTAAGTATTGAGGAAATTTGCATTGAGGGTTGGTTTGTCGTCTGAACTCAAACGCTCATAACGGAAACCTGCATTCACTTCAATATCATCAGTGAGGTAAAAAGTGTCTTGCAAGTAAGCAATGCTGGTAGTACGCGTTGCTTCATAGGCCGTATCAGCTGAGTTATTTGTATAGGCATTTCCGTAGCTAAAATCGTAATTTCCATTAAAGCTACCAACAGTACCACTTTCAAAACCGGCAAAGTTATCAAATTCCCACGAACCACGAGAGTTTTCGGCAAACAGGTTGTACAGGCTCAAACGCTGAATTTCGACACCAAAGTTGATGTTGTGATCACCCATTAGGTAATCAGCATTGAGATGAATGGTGAGGTTGTCATTTTCAGATTCGTTGGCATGACGGAACTCATCGGCACCAAACTGGTATGAAGGTCCACGAAAGAACTCATCTACCCGAATACTACCAAGCTGCGAATTGGTGATATGGTCATTACGAACATTCTTGAAGGCGATGCCCATTTCGGTGCTGAAATCATCTGTCCAATCAGAAAACAGCTTGGTGGTATAGCTGTCCATTTTAGTTTTAGTGAAAAAACGAGCTGAATTCAATGAAACCGTGAAGCCACCGCTGCCAGCGTTATTTTCGGCTGAGGTTTTGGTACCACTATACTTAAAATTCATACGGTGATCGTCGTTGATATTCCAATCAATCTTTATCAACCATTTTTGATCTTTGTCTTTTGGATTGCCACCCAAAGAGTCGGTCATGCCGTATACGTCACTAAGGATACGCAAAAATTCGTTGTAGTTTTCTTCTGTGGCTTCGTACTCGTGAGCAGCGCCAGAATCTTTAAAACCGTAATCCATTTCTAGTGTTTTATCGAACTGTTCATAGTTGGTAAAGAAATACAGTTTATCTTTTATGATTGGTCCACCCAAAGAAAAAGAAAATGTTGATTCGTCGGCAATTGAATCCGCGGTGCCGTCTGAAAACTCTCTAAAACCAGTAGCGTCATCAGTACCACTACGACTTTGGGTAGCAATATCACCAGCATAATCTGGGTTGGTGAATTCATAAAACATGGTACCTGCAAACTCATTGGTACCTGATTTTGTAACTGCATCAATAGTACCGCCCAAGAAACCACCCTTGCGAACAGAAAACGGTGCAGCGTCAACAGAAACCTGCTCTACAGAATCCAATGCAATGGGCGAACGTTCAGTCGGGTAACCACCTTTATTCAAACCGAAGTCATCGTTCATGCCGATACCATCAATGGTGATACTGTTGGTTCGAGGGTTACCACCTGCGATGGTCATTTCGCCATTACCACGAACGGTTACCATTGGGTTCATTCGAGCGATGTCTTTTAAATCGTTGTTCAAGCTTGGTGCACGCGAAATCATGTCAGCACCATAAATACTTGATGCACCGTTAGTTTCGGTGATGCGGCTGGCTGAAATGGCAATGCGTTCTACAGTGACGGCTTCAAGCTGCGTCTTCAAACGATAAGTATCGCCCAACTGTAAAAAGATGTTGTTTTTAGTTTCGTCTGCATATTCATCAGAATCGACAACAACAGTATAAGGACCGCCAACACGCAAACCACGGGCGAGGAAAACACCAGAGTCATTGGTTACGTATTCTGTCACAGTACCAGAAGGTTGGTGTGTAACTTTAATTTTTACATTGGCTGCCACTTGCCCTTCGGGGCCGGTGATTTTGCCACGCATGGTTGATGTGGTATCGGCAGCTTGGGCAGCGCCCATTGTGCCTAACGACATCATTACCGCAGCCGCTATCAGTTTAAGTTTACAGTTTTTCATCCTGGTACCTATTTTTTCGAGAATTTGACTCGTTGTTAAAACAAGCCATTTATTATTCAACTATTACTTTGCAAAAGCTTTTTGAGCGCTTTATGAAAAGATTTTTGGTCGTACAGTGTTCATTCATGGTGTTCCGACAGTCTTTACACGTAACAAACGGTCAGGAATAACGGCGCTATTTTAAACGAATTTATTAACATTTTGACATCTTTTTTTGAACTTTTTTTAAAAATAGTAATCCGGCGTCAGTTTTTAAAATTTTTATTGGTGTTACACATTGTGCAGTTATTAACTATAGACTATAAATATGACAATAACATTAAAGAAGGTTTCATCTTAAAATCAATAGCTTACAAGAATACTAAAAGCATTTCACAAACTATTTTCTGTCCAAGGGTTTTATTTAGGTAAACTTTATTTCGGCGCATTGGACGCCTTTATAGCGTGGAGTAATTAAAAAGGTCAGTATGATTACTTTTTGCTCTCAAATGAAGGTAACCAACTAGTCAGGAAAAACTAAATATTTTAAAAAATCATATTATTCAAACAGTTAATAACAAACAAAAGCCAATTAAAGAGTCAGAAAATAAATATACATACAATAGAAATCAATTAACTTTACATTTAGACGTCCGGATGGCGAATGTAAATATAAAAAAACAGCTCAAAATTGTCAGTTGTATTAAAATGCCATTAACCCTACAATATTGGACACAAATACGGCGAGCTTATCGAGTGTAAAATAGACAATACGGCCAACATGCACAATATTTTTTGACTGGTTTTATAACACAAGCCTGACCAATTGGTCAGTCACGTGGTGGGTATGAATATCAGCCAAATATATTTGGTGCGCAGGTCGTACTTTTTTGTATAATCGACGTCCGCTTTAACAACGCCCACTTTAAGATGGCGAGGCACTTAACACCTATGACAACCGACACTTTCAGCAGCAAATATACTGGTGAGGCAGCCACTAATAACGCCAATGGCGTCGACAAACAGCAAAAAGCGGGCAAGATACGGGAAAAAAGTATAGAGCACATATTAAGTGCTGCCCAACAAGAGTTTGTCATTAATGGTTTCAAGGGCACCACCATTCAGGCAATTGCCGATAGAGCGGGTTTGCCCAAAGCCAACATCCATTACTATTTCAAAAACAAAGACAACCTCATTCACGCAGTGCTCGAAAACATTCTAGATTTATGGGATGAAGTATTGGGTGATATCAGTGTCGATGACAACCCCAAAGATGTATTGGCCCACTTTATTCGTACCAAAGTGAGAATGTCATTCACCCATCCCGGCCCCTCAAAATTATTTGCGATGGAGATAATTCAAGGTGCACAGCACCTTAAAGACTACGCCCGCACGTACTTACGTAAATGGGTTAGAGAAAAAGCCAAAGTGTTTGAGCAGTGGATAGAACAAGGCAAAATGAGCAAAGTTGACCCTGTACATTTAATCTTTTTGATTTGGTCATCAACCCAGCATTACGCCGATTTTGAAACTCAGATTTTAACCATCATGAACCGTGGCGAATATGAAGAAGAAGACGTTGAGCACATTAGCGAATTTCTGTGTACCATCATCATTCGCGGTTGCGGCATCGAGTATCCATAAGTCAAATAATGCCAGTACAAATTAGTGCAATAGGCCGGGAATATTCAGCGCAGATTTTGGCGATTTTCAATGAAGTTATCGCCAATGAAACCGCCATGTACGAATACGAGCCCAGAACTTTGGCGATGATGGCATTGTGGTTCGACGATAAAGAAAAAAACAACTGGCCAGTACTTGGTGTAGTTGAAGGTGGTGAGCTGTTGGGTTTTGGCACTTATGGCCCCTTTCGCCCCAAACCTGCCTACCAATTCACCGTTGAACACAGTGTTTATGTCGACAAAGCCGCACGAGGCAAAGGCGTAGGCAGACAAGTTTTAACGTCGCTGATCACCTTAGCGAGGCAAAACGATATTCATAATATGATTGGTGGCGTAGACGCCGATAATGCTGCCAGCGCAGCCCTACACGAGTCACTAGGATTTGTTGAATGTAGCCGGATTAGACATGCAGGCTATAAATTTAATCGCTGGTTAGATTTGGTTTTCTATCAGCTTTTACTTGATGAAACTGGTGAACCAAAGGATGGGTAACGGCCTAAAATAGGGCTGACATAGAACTGTAGATAGGACTGTACATAGAACTGTAGATAGGACTGTACATAGGAGTCTGCCCCTACAAATCCCCTCCCCTTCACTGCTTATTCAAAGCCGCCATGGTATTCCATATTTGCTCCGTCAATTTCGTGTTTTGTTGATAGAACGCTTTGCTGATCATCAAATAAGCCGACTTTTTCACCAGCACTGGTTTGTCTTCAATAAAATGACCATACACATCCTGTTGGTTAACTATCAATCGTTTGCCCACTTCACAAAGCGTTACCACCCCCGCCACGCGGTTGTGCGACAACAAATTAAAACCCATCTGCGACGACTTAACCTCAAAATACATTAATTTTTCGAATTTCAATTTATTGATAATTGAATAACCCCGAGGTACTGCGACCGGAGAAAACCCGGTACCAGTGAAATACAATCCGTTCCAATCAAGTAAAGAATCCTCAGATTTGTATAAGCAATAATTGGCCGAGCTGAACTTACGCTGGGTGTCGAGTTTGCCCTTAACCTTTGGATAAATGCCGATGGCTTCGCGACCTTTGTAATATGACGCTATCACGCCACTGAACTCACCCGATTCGATGCTCGACAAGCAACGTTTCCAGGGTTTACGCCAATAACGAATGATGATTTGCTCCATATTGTCATCAAGCGTGCGCAAGGTAATAATGTTAATTCCGGGGTCTTTGTCTGGTACTAAATCGCCATCACCAACGTAATAGGGCAACAGTGCTTTATTTTCATAACAAAAGTCAAAGATCACCGGCGCTTGTGCCAGTGCAGGAGGAGTTATAATACTCAGCAGTAGTGCGCAAACGAACGCACAAAAACACCCTCGTTGAGTGTTTCTTAAACGAACTAATATCATCATTGAAGCCCTATGTCCTTGAAAATACTCGCTACGCCAATGCGTAACACGCCTTAATCAGTATAGTGAATTTATTAAAACTGATGAAACAATCATCAATTCAACAGAAAAAAAAGACGATTTACTGACTGTTTGTCCAAATGATGGCACTATCACGTTATCAAACTATCACAGCAAATAACGCCTTCATGTCTTCCTCTTATTACAAATACATTATCGGCCACTTTCTTTCGCCATTGTCACTATTAATTGTGATCATTTTACTGAGTTATTTAATGATACTGTGGGGTAAAAAAATCGGTTTCAGCAAAGTAATCATGGGGCTGGCGATAACTACGCTTTATTTGCTGAGTACGCCCTATGGTGCCAACCTAATAACGGCCCCGCTGGAGTTTAAATATGCCAAATTCAAACAACCCGACATACCGTTAGCTTATATTGTTGTACTGGGTTGTGCCCATCAAAATAACGAATATTTGCCGCAATCTTCTAGGCTGGAAAGATGCTCTCAAGTAAGAGTGATGGAAGGTTTAGAGTTATACAAAACAAACCCTGGTAGCAAAGTATTTTTCACCGGAGGGGGTCAAAAAAACACAAACTCTTTAGCGCGAAACATGGCGATTATGGCAAAGAAAATCGGCATAAAACCCACAGATATTATTACTGAAGAACGGGTTTACAACACCTCCGAAGAAGCACGTTATTTGGCCAGTGAAATCGTCGACGCCCAAGCGGCACTAGTCACTTCTGCCGCCCATATGCCCCGAGCAATGTTGTTGTTTGAAAACCAAGGGCTGAATTTAATACCCGCCCCAACTGATTTTTTGATACGCGAACGCGTAACCAGCCACCACCTGCGCTATTTTATTCCGGAGGTGGCCAACCTTGCCAAAGTAAATTCCGCGGCGCATGAGTATTATGGGCTTTGGTGGATATCACTTGGGCAGTTATTTGCTTGACGTCACTGTGCTCATTAAACAGGGTTGTCAATATCCACAAATTCAACATCTAAACTGAACTTATCAGCCAAATGTTCGCCAAGTGCTTTAACACCATAACGTTCGGTGGCGTGATGTCCGGCGACAAAAAAGTGAATGTTCATTTCTCGTGAGGTATGAATGGTTTGTTCTGATGCTTCGCCGCTTAGGTAGGCATCAAAGCTTTGCTCGGCCGCCATATCGATAAAACCCTGACCGCCGCCTGTGCACAATGCGATGGTTTCGATTTTGTCTTTATTGGCCTCAATCACCAAAGGTTCTCTCCCCAATTTTGCAGCAATGGTTTCGCCAAATTCTACAGCAGTTTGGGGTTGTATCAAGCGCCCTGCCATTGCAACACTGGTTTTATTGTCCTGTTCAAGACCGCGGTCAATTGTGATCCCCAGCAGGTTTGCCAGCTGGGCGTTGTTACCCAACTCAGGATGGATGTCGAGCGGTAAATGGTAAGCCAGCAAATTGATATCGTGCGCCAACAGTTTCTTTAGTCGCTGTTTTTTCATGCCTTTGATGGCCTCGGCTTCGCCTTTCCAAAAGTAACCGTGGTGCACTAAAATAGTGTCGGCACCGCGTTCAATGGCGGCGTCAATCAACGCTAACGACGCAGTTACGCCTGTAACCACTTTTTTCACTTCATCAACGCCTTCGACCTGTAAACCATTAGGACAATAGTCCTTTATCTGCCAAGGTTGCAGGGTATTATTTATATAATCTAAAAGTTCGTTACGTTTGATCATCTTTGATTTATTGCTCCAAAGTCCGTTGAATTTGATCTAGATGGTACTTTAATGTAACAATTATTAAAGACTTGTGCGAAAAAATTGCGCTTTGAGCAAAAACTTTGTATAAGTTACCAAACAAGTCATTAAAAATAAGATCATACTCACAAGGAATATCCATGAGCAAACTTGATAAAGATGAAGTAATCGCCAATTTCACGGCAGCCTATCAGGCGGCCAATGGCAAAGAACCACAAGTAGAAGCCAAAGGTGGTTGGTACAGTGTAGACGGCGGTAAAAACGTACGTTTAGCAGCCCTTGTTGACATGACAGCCGAATTGTCTGGCGGCGCAGCACCAGCCGAAGAAGCCGCACCAGCTAAAAAAGCCGCACCGAAAAAAGCAGCCCCTAAAAAAGCTAAGGCCGCAGCACCTGTAGCCTCAACATCTAACGGTCCAACCGTTGTTTCAGCGGGCGACGGCATGAAACCAGGTGACTTATGGAAAAACCGCCTCGAATCTTCTGGCCAAAAATGCACATTGCCTAGCGGCATTTAATTCAACCTGTTTGAATACTTTCAAAAGCCCACACCTTATGTGGGTTTTTTTATGTAAAAAGGAATATCCCATTGCAGTTTGAATCTTCTCGTTTATTGATGCGACCCATGCTACCCGATGATTTAGAAGACGTGCTCATTTGGGCGCTCGACCCGGTGATAAATCAATACTCCCC
>CALKGI010000245.1 GCA_938085045.1 uncultured Alteromonadaceae bacterium | reverse complement strand
CATCGGTTGTTGCTGAGGCTGGCCGCAATGAACCCTGAGTGACGTTAAAATCAACGATTGCGCCTTCAATGGCGGTGGTGCCTGAAAGCAAACTGGCTTTAACGCACAAGGTCGAACCAGCTTGTACTGTTGTAATTAAATTGGTACAAGTTTCATCAAGTAATGTTAAGGAGACTGCCGGTACTGCGTTGTATTGATAATTTGCGGCGGTGCTTTGGGCTAAATAGGTGGCAGTGATGGTTGATGCACCGAGCATAGCCTCGGTGCTGTCAATGTAAGTTGTGGCGATACCTGTGGCATCGGTTGTTGCTGAGGCTGGCCGCAATGATCCTTGGGTGACAGCAAAATCAACGATTTCGCCCTCAACGGCAGTGGTGCCTTTAAATAAGCTGGCTTTAACGCATAAGGTCAAACCGGCTTGTACTGATGTCACTGGATTGGTACAGGTTTCATCAAGCAATGATAGGGAGACGGTTGGTTGAGTTGGCACTGCGGTGTATTGGTAATTAAGGGCGGTGCTCTGAGTTAAATAAGTGGCATTAAGCGTCGATGCGCCGAGCATCGCCTCAGTGCTATCAATATAAATTGTGGCGATGCCTAAGTTATCGGTCGTTGCTGAGGCTGGTCGCAATGACCCTTGACTGACGGTAAAATTAACAACTTCCCCCTCAATCGCTGTGGCGCCTGAAAATAAGCTGGCTTTAACGCATAAGCTAAGACCTGCCTGTACTGATGTCACTGGATTAACACAAGTTTCATCAAGTAATGACAATGAGAGAGACGGTTGATTTGGCACCGCGGTGTATTGGTAATTGATGGCGGTGCTTTGGGTTAAATAGGTAGCTGAAATGGTTGATGCGCCGAGCATTGCTTCGGTACTGTCAATGTAAGCAGTAGCGATACCTGTGGTATCGGTTGTTGCTGAGGCTGGTCGTAATGTTCCCTGAGAGACGGAAAAATCAATAATTTCTCCTTCCATGGCGGTGGCACCTGTAAATAAGCTGGCTTTTACACACAAGGTCAAACCCGCTTGTACTGATGTCACTGGATTGGTGCAGGTTTCATCAAGTAATGTCAGCGCAACGGTTGGTGTTTGATTTGGTACCGAGGTGTATTGGTAATTTACAGCGGCGTTTTGGGTTAAATAAGCGGCATTGATGGTTGATGCGCCAAGCATCGCTTGGGTACTGTCAATGTAAGTTGTGGCGATGCCTGTGGCATCAGTTGTTGCCGAGGCTGGTCGCAATGACCCTTGGGTGACAGTAAAGTCAACTATTGCGCCTTCGATGGCGGCGGTGCCCGCAAACAGGCTGGCTTTAACGCACAAGGTCAAACCCGCTTGTACTTCTGTTATTGCATTGGTACAGCTCTCATCAAGCAATGTCAAAGAGAGAGCTGGTTGATTTGGCACAGGGGTGTACTGGTAATTTATGGCTGTGCTTTGGGTTAAATAGGAGGCTGAGATGGTTGATGCACCGAGCATTGTCTCGGTACTGTCAATATAAGTTGTGGCAGCGCCTGTGGCATCAGTTGTTACTGAGGCTGGTCGCAATGTTCCTTGAGAGACGGCGAAATCTACGATTTCACCCTCAATAGGGGTGTCTCCTGCAAATATGCTGGCTTTAACGCACAAGGTAATTCCTGCTTGTACTGAAGTCACTGGATTGCTACAGCTTTCATCAAGTAATGCCAGAGAAACGGTTGGTATTTGATTTGGTATCGCGGTGTATTGGTAATTAACGCTTGCGCTTTGTGATAAAGAGGTTGCGCTTAGGGTAGAAGCGCCGAGTAAGTTTTCGGTGCTATCGATGTAAGTCGTGGCGATCCCTGAGGCATCGGTTAGTACTGATGCTGGTCGCAATGTTCCTTGACTGACGGTAAAGTCAACGACTTCTCCCTCAATTGCCGTAGTGCCGGTAAATAGGCTAGCTTTAACGCACAAGGTTACACCAGCTTGTGCTGATGTTACAGGGATGGTACAGCTTTCATCGAGCAGCGACACGTTGAGATTGGTGGGTTCGGTCAGTTTTTCGGTGATGCTGATTTGGCCCGTTGAGGTTAACGATTTTGTGTCAACTGTGGCTGCACCCAATACACCAGCTACGCCAATTTGGGTGCTAGTAGTGACCAGCCTAACGCTAGCTATACCTGAGCTGTTGGTTAACGCAGTGCTTTGCGACAAACTGCCAAGGTCGGTTGAAAATGTGACTGTGATGCCAGCTGCTGCTCGGCCAAAATCATTGGTGGCGGTAACATTCACAATGACCGCATCGGTGGCTTCGGCCGTGGTGATGGCTTGGTTTTGGTCGTTGGTGATAGAGAGCGATAACCTAGCACCTATGGTGGGGTTGGTCGCAACATCATTGCTGCCCGATGAACCGCCACAGGCAGTCATTAACAGGCTCAGAAGCAGGACAAAAAACGGCTTGATGTCAATAGATTTCACTTGATCACATCCTTGATATATTGAAACAATTCCTTAAATGACGGACTGGCTTGTTCTGGGTGCAGTTGCTGTTGTTTGAGGGTTTTTTTGACCAACTGACGCAGTTTTTGGCGCTCAAATCCATCATATTCGGCCACCAATTCGTTCACTCGTTTATCGCCTTGTTCCAGTAGTTCTGAGCGAATTTTTTCAAGGTGTTGCAAGGCTTTTTCGGCTTGTTTGTTGGTGTTGGTCAGTCCATCCATTGCCAGTTTAATGGCATCAACGTCGCAGTGACGCAACAACCGCCCTATAAACTGCAATTGACGGCGGAAACCTTCGCGAGTATTGCGAATTTTGTCAGCGACTTCCAACGCATATTCCATCTCTTCGTTGAGTGGTAGCTTAGCTCTTTGGGCTGGCGAGAGTTTTACGATGGATTCACCGAGCTTTTTGAGATCTTTGGCGTCTTGTTTGAGCTCAGTTTTACTGACGTATTCAATTTCTTCAGGTTCAATTTCTTCGCGGATTTTTCTCGCCATGATCGTTGTTACACCTCAAACTGGAATGTTGGGCGGGGATTTTATCACTAATAAATCTGCTGCGCACCTTTATAAATAACGAGGAGGGTGTTTTTTGTAGGTGCGGCGTTTCTGCCCGCTTTTTAATGCAGTTGCGTATAAAAAACTGTGTTAGGCTAGGGGCAATATAACGCAATTCAAAACAGCGGTAACAACAAATATGAAAAACATCCAGCATGAAATCGAGCAGATTAAAGACAAAATCAGCAACGCATTAGATTTGGCCAAGTCATTTGGTGTTTCCTCGGCTGAAATCGCTATCTCTCGCCAACGTGGTTTGTCGGTGTCGGCTCGTAATGGCGAGGTTGAAAATGTCGAATTTAACCAAGATGGTGCGCTGGGGATCTCGGTGTATCGTGATGGTCGTAAAGGCTCGGCTTCTACCTCAGATTTAAGCGAAGATGCGTTAAATCGCACGGTTAAAGCGGCCTGTGATATTGCTCAATACACCTCACAAGACCGCTGTGCGGGATTGGTTGATGAAAGTATGCTTGAATTGGCACCAATGGATTTAGATTTATATTACCCTAAAGAATTAGTGCCTGAGGAGGGCATTAATTTGGCTAAAGCGGCCGAAGCTGCCGGACTTGCAGCCAGTGATAAAATCACCAATTCTGATGGGGCATCGTTTGGTGGTTATGAAGGTTTTAGAGTTTATGGTAATACCTACGGGCAAATCGTTGGTTATCCCACTAGCCGTTACAGCTTGAGCTGTGGCCTGATTGCTCAAGGTGATGACGAAATGCAGCGAGATTCGCAATACACCATCAATCGTTGTTTCGATAAATTACGTGACCCATCCGAAGTAGGCAAAGAAGCAGGCTTACGTGCTGTAGCCAAACTCAACGCCAGAAAAATCACTACTGTTAAAGCACCTGTTATCTTCAGGGCTGAAGTTGCCAGTAGTTTGTTCAGCCATTTGGTGTCAGCTATTGGTGGCGGTAGCTTATATCGTAAGTCGAGTTTTTTGATAGATAAAGTCAACACTCAAATTATGGCCAGCAATGTCACCATTCACGAAGACCCTCACCAGTTAAGAGGATTGGCCAGTAGTCCGTTTGACAGTGAAGGTTCAAAAACCTTTGAAATGGATGTGGTGAGTTCTGGTGTTTTAAACACTTATTTGTTGGCATCTTACGCGGCGCGTAAACTCGACCTTAAATCAACCGGTCACGCTGGTGGCATTCACAATTGGCAGGTATTGGCGACTTTGGGTGATTTGGCCTCAATGGCAAAAGCCATGGGTAAAGGTATGATAGTCACCGAGTTGATGGGTCAGGGTGTGAACGTGGTTAATGGTGATTATTCAAGAGGCGCAGCTGGGTTTTGGGTTGAGAATGGCGAAATTCAATACCCAGTATCAGAGGTGACCATCGCGGGTAATTTGTCTGACATGTTTATGAATATCGTTGGCTGTGGTAGCGATATTGATTTGCGTGGTAATGTTCAGACAGGCTCTGTATTGATTGAAGAAATGCTGATTGGCGGGAGTTAGAGCTGCAAAGCTCCCTAAATCAAAGAATAGAATCCATAAAGTAAGTGGCAGTGCCAAGGAAGGCGAAGATCCCAACAATGTCGGTTACGGTCGTTAAAATAACACTGCCTGCCAGTGCCGGGTCGATATTAAGCCGCTTAAGCAGCAGCGGAATAATTACCCCAGACAATCCAGCAGCCGTCATATTCATCATCATGGCAAAGGCAATGATAAGCCCCAAGGTTAAATTGTCTTTCCAAAACGCCACGACACCCGCAATCAAAACCGCCCAAATTAAACCATTCATGATACCCACGGCCAACTCTTTGGTTAATAACCAGCGGGCGTTAGCATCATTAATATGACCTACGGCGATGCCCCTGATCACCAGCGTTAGGGTTTGGCTGCCAGCGACACCACCCATACTGGGAACAATGGCGCTCAACACGGCAAGCACGGCGAGCTTATCAATCGTGCCTTCAAACAAATTAAGCACCATTGCGGCCATCAACGCGGTAAACAGGTTGATACCGAGCCAAATTGAACGGCGCTGCGTACTTTTAAGGGCAGGTGCGAAGGTATCTTCGTCATCATCTAAACCCGCCATGCTCATCATGGAGTGCTCGGCTTCTTCGCGAATAATATCGACTACGTCATCGATGGTGATACGGCCCAGCAATTGCCCTTTGTCATTTACCACTGGGGCAGATACCCAGTCGTGACGTTCAAATAGCTTAGCGACCTCAACTTCATTCATGTCGGCGTGAATGACCTCGGCATATTCTTCGAGAATGTCTTTGATTGCTAAGTTCACGCTACTGGTGACTAAGGTCGATAACAAGACTTCGCCAATCAATACATCGCTTTTATTGACGACGTAAAGGGTATCGGTGGTGTCGGGTAATTCGCCTTTTAGGCGTAAATAACGCAGTACTACGTCAACGGTGACATCTGGCCTTAGTGTGATAGTATCGGTACTCATGATGGCACCGGCGGTATCTTCTTCGTAAGATAAGGCTAACTCTGCACGGGCTCGGTCTTGTGAGTCCATGGCGCCCAGTACTTCTTGGTAAACTGTATCTGGTAGGCCTCGTAAAACTTCGACTAAATCGTCGTCATCCATTGAGCCTGTCGCTTCGGCCAACTTTTGCGGGTGCATGCCCGCTATTAGTCCATTACGAACATCTTCACTGAGTTCTTCAAGGACTTCGCCGAATATTTCAACGTCAACCAGCTGCCACAGAATTTTTCGGGCTTTGGGTGGCGAAGACTCTAATAACAGCGCAACATCACAAGGCAACATATGTTGGAGCATACGGCGAACATGCACAAACATACCGCTGCTTAAAGCCGCATTGACTTCATTCAGTTGATGTTCGGTGTAGTCTTGTTCGAGTACTTCGGCCATAGTGACGGTATCAGTTAAAGTATGAGTTTAAAGCATTGATTTTATGGAATGTCTTAAGTCTATATGATGAATTGGTTGATGGCAGCAATTCTTTTTATAAATCTGTCGCCTTGGTTACGGTTCATCGAACTTTTTGTTGATCAGGGTTTCAATGGCGTCCATGGCGATTTTCGCATCAAGACCTTCGGTAAAAACGGTGATGTGTTTGCCCATTGAACTCTCTAACATCAACAGTGCCATTACACTGTCGGCAGAGGCTTCTTTTTCACCTTGGCGTATCAAAATACTGGCGTTAAATTGGTTTGCTAGTTGCACCAACTTGGTTGCTGCTCTGGCATGTAAACCCAATTTATTTTGGATCAACAGCTGTTTTGAATACTTTTCCATGCGCTTTCCTTAAACGATTAATCCGTTATTTTGGGGTTAATCCTGCGGCATGTCACGGTGCCTGATTTGTACATTGGGGTAAGACTTTCGGTAACTGTCGGCCAACGCTTCGGCGACAAAAACTGAACGATGCTGACCGCCTGTACACCCTATGGCAATGGTTAGGTAGCTGCGATTGTTGCGTTCAATATGAGGTAACCAAGTGGCCAGAAAATTATTGACCTGCCAGGTGAACTTGGCCACGATTGGATGCGAATTGAGGTAATCTTTAACGGCCTGATCTTGGCCAGTTAACGACTTTAATTCAGGTTCCCAATGAGGGTTAGGTAAAAAGCGTACGTCAAAAACATAATCGGCATCTTTGGGATTGCCGCGTTTAAAGCCAAATGATTCAAACACTAACACCAGTTGATCTGATTTTTTACCTAGTATTCGCTCAGACACGAGTTCTGACAACTGATGAACGTTGAGTTCGGTGGTGTCGATATACAAGTCGGCTCGGGTTCTGATGGGGTCGAGCAACACTTTTTCGTTTTTGATAGCATCCATCAACGAGAAGTTACGCTGTGATAAAGGATGAAGGCGGCGAGTTTCGCTGAAACGACGAATGAGTGCACTGTCATCAGCATCAAGGTAAATAACTTCGACATTAACCGTTGCTGGTAAAAAGTCGAGGCTTTCACCAAGTTCAGCTGCACTGAGTGGGATATTTCTAACATCTATACTCACCGCGATGTTTTCATATTCGTTCATGACCACATGGGCAAGGCTGGGTAATAGGTTGATGGGCATATTGTCAACGCAGTAATAACCAAGATCTTCAAGCACCCGCAAGGTAATGGTTTTGCCTGAACCAGAACGTCCACTAACAATGATTATTTTCATGGGAGTTTTCCGTTTATTGGCTGTTTAGGCGTTGGCCATGACAAGCTCAAAAAGTGCTTCATTAGACGTGGTGTGTCGCATCTGTTTGACCAGCGCTTTGTTGCTCAACAAATTGGCTATCTCGGACAGGGTCGACAAGTGGTCTTGGCTGTTTTGTTCAGGTATTAAAACTGCACAAAAAATATCAACTGGCTTGTTGTCAATCGCGTCATACTTGATGGGATTATCGGTGATTAAAAATACAGCAACACTTTTAGTCACCCCCGGAAGGCGGCCATGGGGCAGGGCGATACCGTGACCTATGCCGGTGCTGCCCAGTTTTTCTCTGGCCAGAAGGCTTTCAACAATATCTTGCGCAGGCAATTGAGGGTATTTCTTGTGGGCCAGTTCGCTGATATATTGCAAAATGCGTTTTTTGCTGGTTAGTTGGACTGCACACTCTGTACAGTCCAAACTCAAAATTGATTTTAAATACATTGCCTGTTACTGCATTGTTGTTGTTGCGTTTGGTTAGGACGAAAAGAAAGCGACTAACGCCTCTTTATCTTTTCTTTGTGTTTGATTACTTGACGGTCCAGTTTGTCAATTAGCCCATCAATTGCTGCATACATATCGGCATGATCGGCTGTGGCAAAAATTTCTCCGCCGTTGACATGTAAAGTGGCCTCGGCTTTTTGCACCAGTTTTTCAACATCAAGAATAACATGAACGTTGTTGATGTGATCAAAATGACGTTCAAGTTTCGCAAACTTGTTAGTGACATAATCTCTTAAGGCGCTGGTGACTTCTACATGACGACCGGTAAGGTTAATTTGCATAGGTTTTTCCTTCTTTTGGTGAATTTATAACAAACTCTTGCGTTGATTAGAGGGTGGGATTGACAGAGACTCACGATATTTAGCTATCGTGCGTCTTGCTACCTTAATACCCTGTTCAGCGAGAATATCCGCTATTTTACTGTCACTAAGCGGTTTGAGTTGATTCTCGGCGCTAACCAGTTTTTTAATTAGCGCGCGAATTGCGGTTGAAGAGCATTCGCCGCCATTTTCTGTACTGACATGACTAGAAAAGAAATACTTGAGTTCAAAAATGCCCCTTGGGGTATGCATGAACTTTTGTGTGGTTACTCGTGAGATTGTCGATTCGTGCATTTCGACTATTTCGGCCACATCGTTAAGCACCATGGGTTTCATTGCTTCATCGCCATATTCGAAAAAGCCCTGCTGCTGGTGCACTATACAGTTAGATACTTTGAGTAAGGTATCATTGCGGCTTTCGAGCGACTTGATAAACCATTTGGCTTCTTGCAAATGGGACTTGATAAACTGTGAATCATCACCTTGCTTGAGGGTTTTAGACAATGCAGCGTACTGTTGATTGACCTTAAGCTTGGGCATGGTTTCGCCGTTAAGCTCAACCACCCAGCGGCCTTTTTTCTTGACTACAGTCACATCAGGAATAACATAATTGTTTTCTTCTTGAATGACTGAACTTGAAGGCGTTGGGTTGAGCGTGTGAATAAGGCGCATGACTTCTTTGAGCTGATCTTCTTTGAGCTTAGTCTTGCGCATTAGGGTGCGGTAATCTCTAGCACCGAGTAAATCAATGTGTTCGAAAACAATGGTTTTGGCTTCTTCAAGCCAAGGCGTATCATCGGCATAACGTGTTAATTGGATATGCAGGCATTCTTTTAGGTCGCGAGCTGCAACACCGACAGGTTCAAAAAACTGAACTCTTTTAAGCACGGCGATGACTTCATCAAGTTCAACTTCTTCACTGCCGATACTGGCCAGAATCTCTTCTGGGTCGACGGTTAAAAAACCTTTGTCGTCAATGGCTTCGATGATGGCGGTAGCAATGGCCAAATCAGTGTCGCTGAACGGCGTTAAATTCATTTGCCAGGTCAGGTAATCGCGAATATTTTCGGTGGTTTCACCTTGGTAAACCTGATTTTCTTCGGGGACGGCGCCTGACGAAGAGTTGGGGCCTGCGCTGATGTAATCGTCCCATTCGGTATCGTTGGGCAATTCTTCGCTGATTGTGTCTTTTTGCAGTTCTTCGGTTGAGTCTTTTTCTTTGACTTCGGTTTGGCCTTCATCGGCTGTGGCGCTGGCTGTTGCTGCTTCTTCTGGGGAGTCGCTGTGTATTTTGTCTTCGATACTTTGTTCTTTAACTTCAGCTATGGCTTCTTCGACTTCGAGTAGTGGGTTGCCATCAAGTGCGTCTTGAATTTCTTGTTGCAAATCCAACGTCGACAGCTGCAATAAGCGTATGGCTTGCTGCAATTGGGGCGTCATGGTCAGTTGTTGACTGAAACGAAGTTGTAACGATGGCCTCATGTAATTATTTTATTCCCATTCTTTTGCTTTTTTTGTTGTGTGGCGCTAGTTTCGGATTTTTTAATCGGTGTAGCCAAAATCAGTTGTGAATTTTACTGGCCTAACGACTACCTAGCGATAAACCTAACTATAGTCTGAAAACGGTGATTCGGATACCGTTACAAATCAATTATGCGAATTGCCAGAGTGTTAAAATGGCATAAAAAATCGCAAAAGTCTTGTGTTTTTTTTGAGTGGGTGCGCCTTTATCGGGGCCTTTTGAAAATGGCTGGTAAGAGTGGTTATTCCTTGGCTTTTTTTGGCTGATTTTCCGCACATAACGCACCAAAAATTAGAGCTTAAAGTGCTCACCAAGGTAAACCTCACGAACGGTTTTGTTATCAAGCACCTGTTGCGGTGTGCCAGAGGCAATTAATTCGCCGTGGCTGACGATATAGGCTTTTTCACACACATCTAAAGTTTCGCGCACGTTGTGGTCGGTGATCAATATGCCAATGCCTTTGTTTTTTAGTTGCTGAATGATTTTTTTTATGTCGATAACCGAGATTGGGTCTACACCGGCAAAAGGTTCATCGAGCAAGATAAATTGGGGGCTAGTGGCTAACGCTCGTGCGATTTCTACCCGGCGCCTTTCACCACCCGAGAGACTCATGCCTAGGCTGTCGCGGATGTGGCCGATGCTAAATTCCTCAAGCAGTTCGTCAAGAATGTCTTCACGCTGATTACGAGCCAAGTCTTTGCGGGTCTGTAAAATGGCCATGATGTTTTGACATACCGTCAGTTTTTTGAAGATTGACGATTCTTGCGGCAAGTAGCCTATGCCTTTGCGTGCGCGAATATGCATTGGGGCGTGAGACAAATCTTCGCCTTTTAATACCACCGTGCCTTTGTCGCTTGGTACTAAACCGACCACCATATAAAAGGTGGTGGTTTTACCTGCACCGTTAGGGCCTAATAGACCGACAATTTGACCTGTGTCGACACTGAGGCTGACGTCTCTGACAACTTGTCGGCCTTTGTAACTTTTGGCCAAATGGCTGGCTACCAACTGGGTCATGACTTTGGTGTTTCCTGATCTTGTTTGTCTTTAGATTCTTTATCTGGATAGAGAATGGTGCTGGTCGGTTTGCCGTCGGTACCTTCGGCAAACAGTTCTTGCTTATCGAGCGAATAGCGAATGGTTTTGCCCGAAACGACCGAGTCGTTTTGTTTGAGCACGGCATCACCGCTGATAACCAAAGAGCGAGTTTTCACATCATAACGAATGTTTTTGGCCTGAGCTGAAATCAATTTGCCATCATCGAGCGTTTGGCTGTAAGTGGCTGGGTTGCCTGTGGCGATAAACAACTCACTGCCTTGTTGATTGCGACGATGAACTTTGAGCAACTCGGCTTTGATAGACAAGGTGCCTTGGATAATCGATACCTTTTTTTCAAAAATGCTGATGTTGTTCTTCAAATCAATGCGTTGATTAACCGAATCAATTTCAATCGGTTTTTCAAGATCTGCCTTAGTGGCAAGTGAGGGCCCGGTGGCTAGTAGTGCCGCTGCGAATAAAAAACCTTTGGTGGTAAAAGGTTTGTTATTACTTTTTGGTGATCTGGTAAATAGTTTTGGCATGTTGTAATAATTCAATGTTTTGGTCATCTAAATTGGCAATCAAACTGCTGCCGCTAATGTGTATTCCGTCGCCATACAAATTAACTGCATGGTCTGACAGCATGACGTTGTTTATGATGTTCACCCGGATATGTTCTCCGGTAATGCGGTCAATGTGTGCAGCCTCATCGAGGTTTATTGCATTGACGTCTTTTTCGAGTAACAGGCGATGGTTATCAAACAACATCCCACTGGTGGCGGATATTCTCCATTTGCCGTTATTTTGCGCCGATTCAAGGATAAGTAAAGGTGATTCAAACTCAGCTTGATCTTGTGCATCAAAGTAGGTCATTTTTTTCGCTGATAAACTCTGCGTTTTACGACCCGAAGCATCATAAACGACCCGGTTAAGGTCTATGGCAACGTAATCTGGCTGCCTGGCGCTTACACTACTCATTTGAGTCTGAACGGGGGCTGAATCGTTAAGCGAAAACCACATCATACCCATTGCGCTAAAAAAGACGACACTGATCATTAAGCGCAATCGGTTCATGAACTACTACCATCAAATTCGTCAAAATGGCCTTGGGCAATCAACAATAGGTCGCACACTTCACGCACTGCACCAAATCCACCATTTAAGGTGGTGATATGGTCTGCTTGCATTTTAACAAAAGGATGGCCATCGGGCACGCTGATACTTAAACCTACTTTGCTCATCACTTTCAAATCAGGGCTGTCATCGCCGATAAACGCCACTTGCTGTGGTGTTAAAGACAATTTTTGCAGCAATTCTTCATAAGCGGCCACTTTGTTTTCTTTGCCCATGTAAATGTGTTTAACAGTCAACGATTTCATGCGGTTCTCAACCATTGCTGAGTTTCTGCCGGTGATAATAGCCACATCAACACCGCTTTTTTGCAGTGCTTTAACACCATAACCATCTCGTGTGTTAAAGGCTTTAAACTCTTCACCATCATTACCAAGGTATATGCGACCATCAGAAAATACCCCGTCGACGTCACAAATCAATAGCTTGATTTGGGCGGCACTGGTGGCGACTGATTCGCTGAGGTTACACGGATAGAGTTTTTGAAATAAAGGGTCCATTTAGAGCATCCCCGATTGCAACAACGTTTGCATATTCATCGCACCGATGGGGTGATTGCCTTCATCGGTGATCACCAAGCCATTGATTTTTTTGTCTTCCATCAGCTTTAATGCCTCGGCGGCCAACATTTGCGGCGGGGCTGTGACACAACTGGTGTGCATCACTTCACCAATGGTGGTGTTGTGTAGGTCAATTCGTAAATCAAATACCCGGCGTAAGTCGCCATCGGTAAACAAACCCACTAAAACGCCGTTATCATCAACGACTGAGGTCATACCAAGACCTTTTTGTGAGATCTCAAGCAGTGCTTGTTGCATCAGTTCTGACTGATTGACCTTTGGCACTCTAGCGTCTTTATGCATGATGTCTTCAAGACGCAACAACAAGCGTTTACCCAAACTGCCACCCGGATGAGACAGGGCAAAATCGTCTGGTGAAAAACCTCTGGCTTCAAGCAGAGCAACGGCTATGGCATCACCCATGGCAAGTGTTGCTGTGGTGCTTGCTGTTGGGGCCAAACCCAGCGGGCAGGCTTCTTTTTCTACTTTGATACAAACATGCACGTTCGACAGTTTAGCCAGCGTAGATTGAGTGTTGCCCGACATAGAAATAATGCTGGCACCGATACGTTTAATCACCGGGATAATAGAAATGACTTCGCCAGTCTCTCCTGAATTAGAGATTAAGATCACAATATCCTCAGCTGTTATCATGCCCAAATCGCCGTGACTGGCTTCACCGGGGTGAACAAAAAATGCCGGTGTGCCGGTACTGGCCATTGTGGCGGCTATTTTGCCACCGATATGACCTGACTTGCCCATGCCGATGACGACAACTCGTCCCTTGCAATGATAAATCAGGCTACAGGCTTGATTGAAACAATCATCGATATACTGTGCCAACTGGTCAATCGCTTCTTTTTCAACGGATAAGACTTGTCGCCCTAGTGGACGAAAATCGATTGTTTCCATAGTGTGCGGTTCTCAATAGTGTTTTCGGGGAACGGGCTTCATTATCAGCCCTAATTATTAGCCCATGGTATGGCGAAACAGGATGTATTGGTAAGCCACAAAAAAGCTCACCAAAATAAACCCTTCGATTCGGTTTATACGACCATCGCGCTTAAAGCCAAATGCCATCGCCATCAAAACGATGGAGGCAATTAGCATGATTGGAAAATCTCGGGTTGAAGCGTCGGCGTTGATAACGGCGGGGTTTATGACACCACCAAGGGATAAAACGGCCAAAATGTTGAATATATTAGAGCCGACTATGTTACCTATGGCCAAGTCGTCTTCACCTTTGAGTACGCCCATAACACTGGCAGCAAGCTCTGGTAAACTGGTGCCAATGGCGATAATGGTTAGGCCAATGACTAAATCACTAACACCATAGTTTTTGGCGATAACCACGGCAGAATCAACCAGTAAACTGGCGCTTAGCGGTAACAGAATGAGGCCTACGAGTAACCAAAAGGCGGCTTTTTTGTTTGGTACGTTATCTGGTATTTCACTTTCCATTTCGACTAGCATTGGATCTTTAGCCGACTTTTGATTCATCGACACTCTAATCAAAGTGAAGATAAAAATGGCAAAACCAAACAGTAGTGTGATGCCCTCAACCCGAGAGAGGAAGTTATCGCTGACCATGTAAAAGGCTAATAGGCTGATGGTTAACATGATAGGCAGTTCGCGTTTGACTGTTTTTGACGCAACGACTAAAGGTTTGATTAATGCTGTGGCGCCAAGCACCAGTAGAATATTGGTTATATTTGAACCGACCGCATTACCAACGGCCATTTCTGTTTTTCCTGCTAGTGCTGCTTGTGAGGCAACCAGCATTTCAGGAGCAGAAGAGCCCATAGCTACTATGGTTAAACCGATGATTAAAGGAGATATGCCGAAATTTTTGGCTATGGCAGCAGCACCATAGACAAAGCGATCAGCACTCCAAACCAAAACGGCTAGACTGAGTAAAATGAATATAGCGGGTTGTAACATGCGGGCCTATTAAAAATTCAGGACATAGTTACGCGCAATTCTGCGGATTATTTTGGTAAATTAAAAGAAAAATCGTCAATTGTTTACAATTGGTGACGATTTAATTGTCAAATCGACGTTTCTTATAGGTTATTCGCAAATATTATTATTCCTATCAGCCTAAAAAGAGATAGAATAGCACCACTTAAATCTAATTGTACCTTTTTGTAAAGTATACGACCCGAAGGATGTCGAGTTGCCTGAACCAATACCTCAATACAGCGTCGAAATTGAACAGCTAAGCTTTTCTCGGGGTGATCGTCCCATCTATACCGATATTAATATGCGTTTCCCAAAAGGTAAAGTTACAGCCATCATGGGACCTAGCGGCATCGGTAAAACTACTTTATTGCGGTTAATAGGCGGACAGATTAAACCTGACAGTGGCTCAATTGTCTTTCGAGGTCATAACATTCCTACCCTTGGTCGCAAAAAACTGTATCAAGTCAGGCAAGATATGAGCATGTTGTTTCAAAGCGGCGCGCTATTTACTGACATGAGCGTGTTCGACAACGTGGCTTTTGCGATTCGTGAACACACTAAACTGCCCGAAGACATCATTAGAACCATGGTGCTATTAAAACTCGAAGCCGTTGGTTTGCGTGGTGCACGAGATTTGATGCCTCATGAATTGTCTGGTGGTATGGCAAGAAGGGCTGCGCTGGCCAGAGCCATTGCGCTTGACCCAAAACTGATTATGTATGACGAACCCTTTGCCGGCCAAGACCCTATTTCAATGGGCGTGATTGTTAGGCTTATTAAACAACTCAACGATTCGCTGGGATTAACCTCAATTGTGGTATCGCACGATGTACCAGAGGTAATGAGTATTGCCGATTTCGTTTATATCATTGCTGATCAAAGGGTGATTGGTAAAGGCACCCCGCAAGAGTTGCTAGATCACGAATCGCCATTGGTGCAGCAGTTTATGCAAGGTTTGCCTGATGGTCCGGTACCTTTTCACTTCAAGGCTGAAGATTATCATTGTGAGTTACTCGGGGGCGTCAAATGATCCTCAATATGTTGCAAAGTATCGGTGCTGGCGTATTTGACCGAATTGGCGGCGTAGGCCGGGCCAGCATTATGTTGTTTGGCGCGCTGTTTGGGATACCCAGTATTCGCAAAGGCTTTCCATTATTTGTTAGGCAAATCTACGTGGTGGGAGTTCAGTCACTGACCATTATTATGGTGTCAGGTTTATTTATTGGCATGGTGTTGGCACTTCAAGGTTATACCGTGCTGGTTGACTATGGCGCTGAGGACAGCTTAGGCCCAATGGTTGGCTTGTCTTTGCTCAGAGAGTTGGGTCCTGTGGTTACCGGTTTGTTGTTTGCCGGACGGGCAGGCTCGGCATTAACCGCAGAGATTGGTTTGATGAAATCAACCGAGCAATTGTCGAGCATGGAAATGATGGCGATTGACCCGCTGCGCCGAGTGATTGCACCAAGGTTTTGGGCTGGACTGTTTTGTATGCCTTTGTTGGCAATTATCTTCTCGACCATTGGCATTTTAGGTGGCCATTTGGTGGGCGTTGAATGGTTGGGTATCGATGGCGGTAACTTTTGGTCGATTATGCAATCAAAAGTTGATTTGGTCGATGATGTATTTAACGGCGTAATTAAAAGCATAGTGTTTGCCATTGTGGTTACCTGGATATCACTTTACAAAGGATATAACGCTGTGCCAACAGCAGACGGTATTAGTAAAGCCACCACAGATACTGTGGTGCAGGCCTCATTGGCCATTTTGGGATTAGATTTTGTGTTAACTGTATTTATGTTCTCTAGCTAATTTGGATTGGTGTAGTCGATTCTAAATGAGAGAGAACTGGAGCGGTATATGGATGTACCGCCATTTTCAAAAGAAAATGTGAGCTTAGTAAAACCACGTTTTTACGACAGCGTTTCCAGAAATAAAAAGGGATGTTTATTTCTGGGCGATAATAGTGTTTGGTGGATGAGAATGAGTACTAGAAAAGTAGAGATTATGGTCGGACTGTTTGTCACGTTGGCGATTGCCGCGATGATTGTTCTGGCGTTTAAGGTGGCAGATATCAGTGCCACTGGCAGTGGTGAGACATATGAGCTTAAAGCTAAATTTGACAATATCGGCGGTTTAAAACACCGCTCGGCGGTTAAAGTTGGTGGTGTGGTCATTGGTCGTGTAAGCTCGATTATATTGGACCCAGAAGACTATCTGCCGGTAGTGACTTTGACGCTTGAGCTTAAATACAGCAACTTTTCAGAGACCAGTAGCGTCTCAATTTTAACATCCGGCTTGTTGGGCGAGCAATATATCGGATTTTCCCCGGGTTTTATCGACGAGACGGTTGATATTTTGCAAGCGGGTGATTATATAGAGGATACAAAGTCGGCATTGGTTTTAGAAGAACTGATTGGCCAATTCTTGTTTAGTGTAGGAAATGATGGGTAGAAAGTGTGGTTGAAATGAGGAATAAAATGATGAAAAAATTGATGATGGTTTTTACCCTAGTGCTAACGACTTTGGGTATGAGTGCAACTGTATCGGCCGAGGGTGAAGACCCATATAAATTGATTCAACGAGTGGCAGAAAGCACTTTTAAGCGCATTGCAACCGATCAGAGTACGATTCAAACGAATCCCAATCATCTTAAAACCGTGGTTAGCGAAGAATTGATGCCATACATTAATTACCGTTTGGCTGCAAAAATGGTGCTAGGTAAAACGAAAGCCACCAAAACAGAGAAAAAAGCCTTTTATAAAGCTTTTAAAGGTTATTTGATCACCACTTATGCCACAGTGTTCACCAAATACACCAATCAAAAGGTGGTTTTTGAACCTGCTCGGTCTATTAAAGGCAAAAAAGTGGTCACTGTTAAAACACGCATTAAAGACGAAGCCCGTCCAGACATTCATATTGACTTTAAGGTGCGCTTGAACAAAAAAACCGGTGTATGGAAAGCCTATGACATGGTTGCCGAGGGTATCAGCCTGCTTAACAGCAAAAAAGCTGAACTCAAAAGTTTGCTGCGTCAACAAGGCGGCGTTGCTGATGTGACGCGTTTGCTTAACGAAAAAGCCAAGTTGAATATTAAAGGTGAATCGGCGGCATGAGCCTTGAGCCTAATCAGAGCAATCTTCAGTCCGATAGAAGCAACAGTTCTTTGTCCTATCAGGTCGATGAAGGTGACATCAAACTCACCGGATTCATCGACCGTTTTACCGTGCCGACATTGGTTAAAGGCATCGATATTTCCAGAATCAGCATCGAACACCTAGTTATCGATTTTTCAGCAGTAGAAAAGGTCGATACCGCCGGATTGGCATGGATACTCAAAATCATGTCTCAGGCCAGACAATCTGGTCAAACAGTCAAATTAACAGCAATACCCGAACAACTGGTCAACCTAGCCGAAATTAGCGGTGTTGAGCAATTATTGGTTTCACTCTAGTGTCATCCAAAATTGGATATCAAAGGGCACTGACTGAACGGTACATGGATGTACTGCTTTTTCAATTTGTTGAAAAGTAAGTGCAGTTCCACTTGCTTGAACGTAACGGTTTCCTGAAACCTACAAGGATGTAGGCTTCAGGACGATAATAGTCTAACGCAAGGGCTCTTTTTCAAGAGTTACAGTGACAAAAAATGGAAAGTACAGACGTAGAAAAATTATTGAACGAGCAGCTCGCTTTGGCTGAAGTTCATGTTAAAAGCGAAGGCACTCATTACAATATTATCGCAGTCGATGACTGTTTTGATGGTATGTCGAGAGTTAAAAAGCAACAGACGATTTATGCGCCGCTTAAAGCGCTGATTGAAGATGGCACTATTCATGCGGTCAGCATCAAAGCGTACACGCCACAAGAGTGGACAAGAGAAAAGAAATTCAATATGCCTTCATAGGCATATTTTTTAAAAAAATATTAGAATAATTCAAGTTTGGGCACTCCTACATGCAACAATTAATCATTCATGGCGGCAACGCTTTACACGGCGAAGTTAAAATCTCGGGCGCCAAAAATGCGGCATTGCCTATCTTGTTTGCCACGTTATTGTCTAAGCAACCGACCACATTACATAATGTGCCCGGTTTGGAAGATATCAATACCACCATCGAATTGCTGAACCACCTGGGTGTAAAAACCGAACGTGAGGGCAACAGCCTGACCGTTTATCCTGATGTAAAACATCTTGATGCGCCTTATGAGCTGGTGACAAAAATGCGCGCCTCTCTTTTGGTGCTTGGCCCACTGCTTAGCCGGTTTGGTGAAGCGCACGTATCGTTACCGGGTGGTTGTGCGATTGGCACTCGGCCAGTTAACTTGCACATCGAAGGCATGGAAAAAATGGGTGCGACGATTGTTGTCGAGTCCGGTTATATTAATGCCAAAATGAACGGTCGTTTGCGCGGATGTCGAATTTGTATGGATATCGTCAGCGTTGGCGCCACTGAAAACCTGCTGATGGCCGCGACATTGGCCGATGGTGAAACCATCATAGAAAATGCCGCCAGAGAGCCTGAAGTGTGTGATTTGGCCAAATTACTACAAGCGATGGGCGCCAAAATTGAAGGTGCTGGTACCGACACCATAGTGGTTCAGGGCGTAGAAGAATTACACGGGGCAGACTTTTCAGTGATGCCAGACCGAGTTGAAACAGGCACTTTTTTAGTCGCAGCAGCCGTCACTCACGGCGATGTCATTTGCCGTGATACCAATCCGCTACTGATGGACGCCGTGATAGAAAAACTATTGCAAACCAATGCCAAAGTCGATGTCGGTAAAGATTATATTCACCTGTCGATGAAAGGCCGAAAGTTAAAGGCGATTAACTTAAAAACCGCGCCACACCCGGGTTTCCCAACTGATATGCAAGCTCAGTTTACCGCATTGAACGTAATAGGTCAGGGCACCGGCATTATTACTGAGACCATCTTTGAAAATCGAATGATGCATGTGCCAGAGCTGCAACGTATGGGCGCCAACATTCGCGTTGAAGGCAATACAGCCATTTGTAACGACATTCAATCGTTGTCGGGTGCTGAGGTGATGGCGACAGATTTAAGGGCGTCTGCCAGTTTGGTGATTGCCGGATTGGTGGCCAAAGGAGAAACCCGTTTAAACCGGATTTACCACATTGACCGGGGATATGAGCGAATTGAAGAAAAGTTATCTTTGCTTGGTGCTGATATTAAACGGGTGAGCACGCCTTAACGGCTTTCTTTGATGGTTACGTCAACTTGCAAGATTTCTTTGCCACGTTTGATGGTAAAAGTAATTTTCTCACCGGGTGGAATATCTTCAACAACCCCGAGGATATGAATGATCCCGGTGACTTGAACGTTATTGATTTTTTGAATGATATCGTTTTTCATCAATCCAGCGATATGCGCAGGGCTACGTGGTTCAATTGACGTTAGGCGAATACCATCGACGACTTCAGCTGTTGAGCGTACGTCTTCGCCCTTGTTATTGACCGGTCCGCCCGACACACCCAACCAACCGCGAATGACCCGCCCATCTTTGAGTAGCTTATTAGTAATCTTATGAACTGTCGCATAAGGAATGGCGAATGAAATTCCGTTGGCATCATTTTGCCCTCGGGTTTGAAAAGCCAGCGAATTAATACCCACCAAAGTGCCATTCGAATTAACCAACGCACCACCGGAATTCCCTTTGTTGATGGCTGCATCTATTTGTAGCAGATCGGTGGTACGGGTATCTAGATGAGTAAAAGTCTTTTTAGTGGCGCCTATAATGCCTTGCGTGATGGTTAATCCCAGATTAAGTGGATTACCTATCGCTAGCACTACGTCGCCTACTTCAGGCCGATGGTTTGGATCTTGCGGAATAATTGGCAAATCTATCGCGTTGATATGCAGTAATGCCAAATCGGTCATCACGTCCATACCGATTAATTCAGCAGTAAAACGCCTGCCGTCTTGCATTAAAACAATAATGCGGTCGGCATTGTATACCACATGGCGGTTGGTCACGATATATCCATTACTTTGAATGATAACACCCGAACCTAACGATTGCGGCGTGACCTGCGCAGGACGATTGTAATTGGCGTTAACAGTAAAACTCTCAGAAATAATATTGACAACCGATGGCGCAGCTTTACGTACCGCACTGGAGTAAGAAACAGGTGGCTCGGCCCACAATCTTTTGAGATTCGCTATTAGAGTAGAGTCTTCACTTTGGGATTGGATCAGCAGTACCACAAAGGCCAATGCAAGCCCGTAACTGACTGAACGGAGGATAAAAATGACTGATTTATACACGCTAAATGGGTCTTTGCACCGAGTTATTATTAGGGTTTTAGAATAACACCGTTAACCCAAAAACGATAGCCGCGATTGCTGCCTGAAAACAAAGAAACGCATCATGATTTTTTGGCTACTTGGTAAAATCGATTACTTTGGCATGAGCACAATATCTGCGTTGCTACCTTTTCTTTCATTATTTAGCTGAGTCAGCGATGTCTACAGCCTTGTCAAAAACAAATCCGCCTTGTCCCGGCAATTGTATAAATACTTGATAAGGTTTGTGAGCAACCACGGTGGTAGACGATTTTGCTGGCCCAGTTGGATAAGGTACTGTTAACGAGTATTGACCATTTTTGTCGGCAACACCTGTTCGGGTATAGCGCAATGTTCGCGCTATGTTGCTGCGGGTTAATTCGAGCCGAGCCTGAACGGTTGCACCGGGTTCGGTGGTGCCACTGATGATATTGCCCGGTACTATCTCAAATATTTTAATGCTCGGTTCTATTTGGTCATCATATAAGTAACCATCGGCTGTGGTGACCACATCTGCTTTTACCCAGCGATTGTATTGCTGTTTCTCTTGAGGGGTGTTGATTGGCAAAACATGCAATCGATAGTCGTATTTTCCTTGACCAAACAACTGTAAAAAAGCAGCGTTATAACTGATTGCTGAGCTTTCAAAAACCAATCGATAATGACTCATCTCGTTGCCATTTTTGCTATATAGGCGATTTATCATCGAATTCTCACGAAAACGGCCAAAACTGATATGAGGCACTGGTTTACCTTTGACATCAAAGTTGCCGTTTTGCACCGTATTGATTGGCATTCTCACAGACTGGGTTTTGGCGTAAAAGTAAGGCCCGTGAGTTTTGGCGTCAACGATGGCGTATTTTACCTGCTGTTGGGGTTCTCCTTTTTGAGGCTTTTCGCATGTTGGACATAACCATTTGAGTGATTGCTGTTCTGACTGAGCGAATGTCCACTTGGGCACGCTACTCGACGCAAAACGACTCCACATCGGCGTTCGAGCACCATAAGCCGAAATGATATTGCCAAACTCCCACGAAGACATAACGCCGTAGTTTTGATGATCGGGTGTGCGTTCCCGCAACCAATTGGCCGCTTGATACCAAGCATCTTCATAAATCACCAAACTAGAGAGTTTACCTTGGTCAACCCATGGCGTAACTGACCACTTCAGCGGATAGATGGGCAGTATCAGCAGGGCAGCGGTAATGACAGAGGCAACAGCTCGCCATTTAATACTAAATTGAACAAATGCTACGTAAAGTGTCAACATGGCAGCAAAGGCGATGAATGCGACAACCGTATAATCAAAATCACCTGTTTTCCACCACAATACTAACCATGTGGCGGCCATGCCAATGGGAAAAATGATTTCAAGTGGCCAGCGTTTTTTAAAAGCCATCCACAGCCCAATGATCAGACCAGGAAGAGCCAAAAGGCCAACACTGCCCAGTACTTCAAAATAGGCCTTGGGCGTCACTACTGATTGTTCGAGGATCAGTGCATCTCTTGCGCCAAACAGAACTTTGGCAATTTTCTGTCCGATAGGGGTTAGTAGTAAAATCAGACCAACAATAGCGATTATCACAAAAAAACCGCCAAAGGCCACAGGTGTTTTTGGGTATTTTTGACCTAAAAACTTCAGTAAAGACAAATAACCCCAACCACCGAGCGCCAAGCCTGCCGCGCCTGCGTTTAACCAAATCATGCCTTTGCTAAACAAGGCTAGCTCAGGCCAGATAAAGTGCAGCGCAATAAAGGCCACCAATAGTGCTAAAGCATAACGAATGATGGCTTGCGTCAAGCGTTTAGCGTCAACACCAATGGCCAACGCAAAAGTACAATACAACAGCACACAAAAGCCGACAATTGGCATGAATATAGCGGCGCCTTTCCAAGTGTAAGCAAGCGCAATAAATGGAGAGGCACAGATAAAAGCGGGTTGCCACCAAGGCCGATTGTTATGCTTGAACAACTGCATCAAACCCAAAGTGATGGCTAAGGCCAAAAATGCTTCGGCGCTGTGGTGATCGGCAAAACCCAACAGCGTGCGGTCGAGTGCGTCACCGGGATACAATAGGTAGCACATCACAGCAACCAAACCAGCTCCTCGTCCGAGTAGGGTGCTGGCCAATAAATATAAACAAATACAGGCCAAAAGTGCTAAAACCGGAGAGAACCACGCGGCAACTGTCGCCACCTCATTTATTGTCGCATTTGGGCCATAAACCGTGATAGAAACTGCTGCAATGGCGACATCAAACAGGCCAGTGGCATCGTTGGGAATGCCCTTAGGAAAATGAGTACCGTTATCCCAGCGATTGATGTGAGGAAATTGGTCGACAATCGTCTTGCTTTGACGCAGGTGAAAAAATGGGTCAACGCCAAGCAGCCGAGTTTGCTCGGGTTTGGCGAAAACATATTGGTACGGTACCCAACTGCGCGCGGCAAAGGCCAAAACTAATAACATCAGCAAAACACTGATACTGCCGGCCCGTTGTAAATTCATCCGTAGTATTTTCCTTGAATGTAAAGTTTGCTGTACTGTTTTATATATATGCAAGCGGATTGTTCGCACTAGCATTTTGATAAATCACTGGACAAGGATAAATCAAAAACGTTATAAACCCATCACTCATTTTGTCAAATTTGCGATCCTTCTTATGAAAAAATTCTCTGCTGCGCCTCTATCAGCGCTATCTTTGTTAATCGGGCTATCAACTGCGTTGCTCACCCCAGTAACTCAAGCTGCAAGCAACCTTGAAGAGTTGACACTAAAGCAGGTGCAGCAACAAATCAGCCAAGGAGAGTTAAGCAGCGAAGCGATGGTACGGTATTATTTGGATGTTATTGCAAAACATGATGATAGCGGCGTACAACTGAATGCCGTGGGTCAACTGAACAAAAACGCGCTCAAAAGAGCGAAAATGTTAGATCAAGAGCGCAAAAACAAAGGCTCACGCGGGCCTCTACATGGAATGCCGGTAATACTCAAAGACAATATCGACACCAATGAGGGCATGGCAAACACCGCAGGCTCTAGAGCATTGCAAAACAACTTCCCTGAAAAAGACGCCTATTTGGTTGAGCAATTACGCAAAGCAGGTGCCATTATTCTGGGCAAAGCAAACTTGTCGGAATGGGCAAACTTTCGCTCAACACACTCCTCTAGCGGTTGGAGTGGCATGTACGGACAAACCAAAAACCCATACGACATAACGCGCACAGCCTGTGGTTCAAGCTCAGGTTCTGCCGTAGCCGTTGCAGCCAATCTAACGATGTTGGCTGTGGGCACCGAAACCGACGGGTCAGTCACTTGTCCGGCATCGGTTAATGGTATTGTTGGTATTAAACCTACCCTTGGTACTGTTAGTCGTAGTGGCATAATTCCGCTGGCGCACAGCCAAGATACCGCAGGTGCCATGGCCAGAACTGTCACCGATGCGGTGCATTTATTGACGGCTATGGTTGCCGTGGATAAAAATGACCAAGGTGCAGTTAAAAGCTCGGTTGATTATGTTAGCCATCTAAAAACCGATGGTTTGAAAGGCAAGCGAGTAGGCATTGTGCGCAACCTGATGGGTTACCTCCCGGGCGTTGATAAACTGTTTGAACAATCGCTTGAAGTACTGAGAAAACAAGGGGCTATTATTGTCGACAACGCCAATATTGACACCAAAGGTCAGTGGGATGAAGCAGAATTTGAGGTGTTATTATATGAATTCAAAGCCGACTTAAACGAATATCTCAGCCATACCAAAGGCGACCACCCCAAAACGCTCGAGCAGCTAATTAGCTATAACAAAGCCCACAGCCTGCAAGAAATGCCTCATTTTAATCAAGAGCTGTTTGTTATGGCACAGAGCAAAGGCCCACTGACAGATAAAGCCTACCTTAAGCACAAAAAAGACGCTAAACGGCTGGCAGGCAAAGCGGGCATTGATGCCACATTAAAAAAATACAACGTCGATATTTTGATTGCACCAACCAGTCAACCAGCATGGAAAATCGACCAAATTAATGGTGATCATTATATTGGCTCGGCAAGCTCACCAGCCGCCACCAGTGGTTATCCGCACATTACCGTGCCAATGGGTACGGTTGCTGATATGCCTGTGGGCATTTCGTTTTTTGCGGGATTTTTAGCAGAAGGCAAGTTGATTGAAGCCGCCTTTGGTTATGAGCAGGCGAGCAAAGCCCGGGTTAAACCTAAGCTTTAATAAATCTACAATTCGTGAGGTGGGACTCGGTTCCCTCCAATGCTGTTGACTTAAGAATAAAAAAACAAAAACTTATCACCACAGAGGACGCAGAGGACACAGAGAAGGGCAAAAAACAGCAAATTGGATCTTTTTTCTTTTCTCTGTGTTCTTTGCGCTCTCTCGACAACCGCTCCCGTTTGATAGACCACGTGAAATAGCAACAACCCTTAAGTCAACAGCATTGTCGGTTCTCTCGGGCCATCCTACATAGATAAAGATTCGACCTTCGCTATATGCCTTCAACGATAAACTCAACAATGTGCCTCTCGCCCTGAACAATGCTAAGCTGACCCGAGAAAAAGACAATCAAGGATAAAATATGCTTAATCATTTGTGTTCACTTCAAGGCAAAGTGGCATTGGTCACTGGCGGTGGCCGAGGCATTGGCGAAATGGCGGCGCAGACGCTGGTGAAGCTAGGCGCTAAAGTGTACATCGCCTCACGCAAATTGGCTGCTTGCGAGCAAACGGCACAGCGGCTAAGTGAGTTTGGTGAGTGTATTGCGCTACAGGCCAATTTGGCCACCGAAGTTGGTGTCATCGGATTGGCAGATGAAATTAAGCTCAGAGAATCCCAGCTACACATATTGGTCAATAATTCTGGTAAAACTTGGGGCGCTGAACTGGAGCAGTTTCCGTGGGGTGCTTGGAAAGGTGTAATGGACGTTAATTTGGTTGCGCCTTTTACATTAACACAACAGCTATTGCCCTTGCTTCAAGCTACTGGTTCTACTGATTACCCGGCGCGGGTGATTAATGTGGGGTCGATAGTTGGCAGCAACAGCCGATGTGACAATGCTTATTCATATGCTGCAAGTAAAAGCGCACTGCACCATTTAACCAAAGTGCTGGCTTTAGAATTGGCTGGTAATCAGGTGAATATCAATGCCATTGCACCGGGTTACTTTCCGACCAAAATGATGGCTCATGTAGCCAACGACGAGCAACACAACGCGGCGTTTATCGACGGTATTCCTGCCAAAAGGGCGGGCTGCGAAGATGATATTGCAGGCATCATCAGCTTTTTGGCAGGTCGGGGCAGCAATTATGTTACCGGGGCAATTATACCTGTGGATGGTGGCCTGTCAGTAAAGTGAGTCTTTTTTATAACCATTAAGAGTAACTACATGGCTTATTATAATGCTCGTCAGCGCATCTGTGGTGTTATCGAAAGCTACTGCATAGGGAACGCAAAAACATGTGCTGAGCAGTCGGTTAAGGTGTTGAAAGTAGCGGGTAAAACCGCCAAAGCCGAACATTTAATCGAACAAATGCGCGAAGTGGATGCAGAGTTTTATCATCATTAAAGAAAAACGTTTAATTTGGTCGTTAAACTGGGCCATAATAAAGGCTATACCCAAGTGACAACTTAGCTTTTGTTGTTACAATTAAAGTTCACAAACAGGCGCGGGAAAATAAAATCAGTGTTGGTATTATTCGGAGGCACAAATAGACGCAGAATGAGCACCACAGTTAGCTGTGTTTTGCTGGTTATAGTTTTGTTTAGTAGTGCCAATGTCCTTGCCCAGAAGGTGCGTTTTGTCACCGAAATCATGTCACCTTTTCAAGTCAACGATGGCCAACAGCTGACCGGTTTTGCGGTTGAGTTGGTTGAAGAAATCAAGCGCCGAACTCGTATTGACGCCAAAATTGAAGTTTACCCTTGGGCCAGAGCTTATAATCTGGCGCTCACCCAACCTAACGTGTTTATTTTTACTTTGGTTAAAACCGATGAACGTATGACCCAGTTTGACTGGATTGATGAGTACTACACCGTAACCGACAGTTTTTATGCCCTTAAATCAAGAAAAGACATTGTTATCAATTCGATGAGTGATGCCAAAAAGTATGTCACCTGTATCCCCAGAGATGACGTTGGCGAACAACGCTTGTTAAAACTGGGTTTTGCAAAAACCAGTCTCAAAAAAGTGGCGTTTCAATCACAATGCTTGGGGATGCTGTATCGGGATAGAGTCGATTTAAACCTGTTTAATGCAGTGGGCATTCAAAGCCTGTCACAAAAATTTGATGTCGACCCGGGTTATTTCCGCCGGGTGTTTGTGGTATCCAAAGCCGTAATGGGGCTGGCGGCCAGTAAAAACACTGACGCAAATTTAGTTAAAGCGGTTCGCAAAGCATTAGGGCAAATCAAAAAAGAAGCGGCATTTAAACAACGTATTGAAAAATGGTTTGGTACCGATTCAAGTAAGCCGGGTGGGTTTAAGCTGCCGTGAACATTGTCATTGACAGTGAATAAAATTAAAAAGGTACATTTGCGTTAATCCAAGTTTCCCGCTACTATCTGTTTTGCCTTGAGCCTACAGGCACCACCACAACCCATTGAATAATAAGTCTTATAAGGGTCACATCATGAAGTCTAGTTTAATCAGTGCCCGTCTTGCCTTGCTTGGCACAACCTTATGTTTGCTCTCATCTCATGCAAATGCGTTTGGTCCTACTGGTCATCGTGTTATTGCTAAAATTTGTGAAGAAAACCTTTCGCTCAGAGCCAAATCTTCTTTGCAGGAGATATTGGGCTTAGAAGCGTTGCCCTATGCGGCAACATGGCCAGATGAAATGCGCACATCCACCGCTGATGAAGCGCTTTGGCAGGTGACGGCTAAATGGCATTATGTCAATATCGGCAAAAATGAAACCTATGCTTCAGCTAAAAAAAGCAAAGATGGTGATGTGGTTATGGCCATCAGAGTGTTTAGTAATATTCTCAAAGGGCAACCGATAGAAAAAGGGCCCATTAGAAAAGCATTGCAAGGGTATTTTAAAGATGTAGAGAACCCAGCAAACGCCAGTAAAATTAAACGCTTTGCGGTCAAATATCTGGTGCACACGATTGGTGATGTGCATCAACCACTTCATGCTGGGTATCTTGAAGACCGAGGGGGCAACGATATTGCTGTTAAATGGTTTGGACAACCCAACACACTGCACTGGGTGTGGGACAGGGGACTTATCAACAAGCAACAATTCAGCTTTACCGAGTTGGCCGATAAACTGAACGCCATGCCGCCCGGGTTAAAAGCGCAATACCAGCAAGGCAAGGTGATGCAGTGGTTGGACGAATCGTTAGAATTACGAAAAACCGTTTATGATGTCGACAGATATGGCTCTGACTTTGGGTTTGCGTATATCTACGACAATACGCCACTGATCAACCTACAGTTGCAAAAGGCTGGATTTAGAGCCGCGATGGTTTTTAATCAGATTTATAAATAAGCCCATTGGGGCGTTAATGTAACGACTAAAAGTGACAAGGTTAATGATAAAACAGCAAAGGTTAAAGGACTTGAGGATTAAGGGTTTGGGATTAAAAAGCATAGGACTGGCGACGTTAGTATTGGTCGTTTTGGGATTGAATGGCTGTCAGCAAACGCCAGATAAAGCTGTTGGTAAAACCACGGCAAAAACAATCAATAAAACTCGCCAGTTTAACGTATTGGCTGTGAACGATTTATATAATGTTGAAGGTATCGATGCCCGTAAATCGGGTGGCATGTCACGCCTTAGAACGCTGCGACAACAACTCAATACGCCTGACGAGCAAGTATTGTTGCTCCATGCCGGTGATTTTCTGTTTCCTTCGTCAATGAGCTCTCAGTACCGGGGCGAACAAATGATTGATTTAATGAATGGGCTTAATGGCCCAGACAAGCAATTTGACGAACGATTTTTCGTGGTGTTTGGTAACCATGAGTTTGACAAAAAGACGATGAAATACGCCGATATGTTGGCACAGCGCATTGAAGAATCTAACTTTTATTGGCTGGGCACTAATGTTCATTTAGACAAAGCGGCAAAGCGTGATAGTGACGCGTTTCGCAAGTCGTTAATTAACAACGCCATCACCGAAATTAATGGGGTTAAAGTTGGCATTTATGGTTTAACCACCGATATCGCCGTACCAGAGTATGCCAGTATTGACCCGGATTATGTGGCTATTAGCAAACGTAATATTGCCGATTTAAAAGCCCGAGGTGCTGAGGTGGTGATAGCCGTCACGCATTTGCGGATTTACAAAGATGAACAGCTACTTAAAGACCTAGGTGACGAAGGCCCTGATGTTATTTTTGGCGGTCATGAGCACGCCCGCCAACATGTTTGCGTTGGCAAGCGGTGTGTAATCAAGGCCGATGCCGACCTTCGAAGTGCCACCATTGCCTCTATTGCAGTTTCTCCTGCGGGAGAGGTGTCAGTCAGTCATCGATTCAATGTTATTGAAGATACCACCATTGCGGTGGACCCTGAACTTGAAAAACGCACTAACTATTGGATTAACCGTTATCAAAGTGAATATTGTAAAAAACACGCTCAAGGAGAAGGGTGTTTGTTAGAAGTGCTTGGTAAAACCGATGTCACATTGATAGCTGAAGAGCTTCAAATCAGAAAGTATGAAACTAACCTCGGCTCATATGTTGCCGACCAAATGATCAAGGCTTTTGATAATGTTGCATTGCCCGGTGGCCGCAAAGTTCAAGTTGCTTTGGTCAATTCAGGTAGCTTGAGGCTCAATCAAAATATCCCCGCAGGCACTGAGCTAAACGAATGGTATTTAAATGGTATTTTTCAGTACCCAGTAGACTTGCGTTTATTGGAGATCAGCGGCAAAACACTCAAACAAGTGTTAATGCGGTCGGTTGAAGATTGGACAGGTAATGGCTGGTTTTTACAGGTGTCGGGTTTTGCATTTCGTCATGATACCAAAACTCAGCAGATCTCAGATTTGAACTTAGTCGATAGTGAAGGAAACCTCACCCCAGTCAAAGATGACGACATGATTGTAGCCTCAGTTAACAACTACATTGCAGACCCGAGCATTGCCGACCAAGATGGTTACACCATGTTGAACCTAGATTATCAGGTGGCTTATGCTGATAAACTCATTGCACTGAAACAAGTGGTAGTAGACGACATTAAAACCAAGTGGGTAAAAGGCGAGGGCATTGCACCTATATTGCCGGGGCGTATTTGTTCTAGCGCTCGACCGTTCTCGTATTGCTTGTTGGATAAGGCATCACGGTAAATCGGCCTTTAAGGTCAATAGCTTTAGCTCGAAGGACGACAAAGAGGGCGGCAAAGTATTAGCTTTGTCGCCTCACACCTGACCAAACCACACCATCTTGCAGATAACCAAAGTACACACCGACACCAGCATGGGTTTAATGATTTTACTGCCTTTGTCGAATACCATGGCTGAACCATAGTGGGCGCCAATCCATTGACCTATCGCCATGCATAAGCCTATTTTCCACATCACGCTGCCACTGCTGATGAACACACCTAATGATGCGATATTGGCGACCAGCAATAATACTTTGGTTTGAGCGGTGGCTTTGGTGAGGTTATAACCGAGCAGGGCGACAAATACTATCGCAAAAAACGAGCCTGATGCCGGGCCAAAAAAACCATCGTAAAATGCCAAGGTGCTGGCCACCACCAAGGTAAATACACCCACAGTGATTCGCTGACGGCGGTCAATATCGCCGATGCGAGGAGAAAACACCAAATACAATACCAGCGCACCGATGCACCACGGCATGTAGCTTTGTAAAAATTGACTGTCGACTTGTAAAATGGCCACCGAGCCGAACATAGCGCCAAAAAACGAGGCTAATATCAACCACTTCATGGCATAAAAATCGAGCATGTTATGCCGCCAAAAATATCGAACCGACGAGAGCTTACCAAACATACCTTGGAGCTTATTGGTGCCAAGTGCCTGAGCAGGCGAGAGTCCGGCCATCATTAATACTGGCAGTGAGATGAGTCCGCCACCACCTGTGATGGCGTCGATAAAACCGGCGGCAAGGGAAACTAAAAACAAAAGGGCTAACAGGTCAACACTGGCTTCCATAATAATGGGTCCTCGTAATGTGAAGAAGGAAAAAGGATATGGGCGTCAGTTGTGCAGAAAACTGAAATAATGCTTAAGTTTGGCTAGGTGTTCATCCGAAAATGGCACGCTTGCGTAGTTAGGGCATTTATGCCCGGGGTTTGGTGGTGTTACGACCATTTTTTGCGGATAAATCCGCTAGCTACAAGAGTGCAAAGTAATCAACTTGGATTTCATGCCATTGAACGTTTCATTCTCCATTGGGGCCTGCTAAATAGCACAAAAAAGTGATAGATAGCGCTATGCAAGCGCATATTGCCGTAGGATATGAGTTTCAGAACATTAGGTAGCGATACTGACCAGAATATTTATACGGTTGCAGTTGGCTGACGCTTATTTGCTTATCACGCGAGGGTCAATTTTAGTTTGTTACCATTCAGTGGGCAGGTCATTTTTTGATAAATTTAGGCAAGCCAAAAGCGTCATTGCGATGCATGAATGGCTTGTCAATTAAACAATAAAATAAGATGATATAGACTGAACAGCGAGTGCTTTGTAATCTCACTGTGATAACTTAAGTGTAGACCATTAAACGAGTTTTTGTGAGATTGATGGTAAATAATTGGTGGTTTTTTGTGCTTTTATAGTTTAGCCATATTCGAAAATACCGCCGTAGGCAGACATGTGAGCCCGCCGTCACGTCGCCCCTACCAAGAGGTTATATTGTCATCCAAAAATGCTTCTAATCGCGCTAACGCATCAGCAAAATCTTCTCGGCCCAGACCTAAGCGAAAATAATTCCCCTCAATGCCAAACAAATCGCCGGGTAATATCAGTGTCTGGTGTTTTATCGCCAATTGCTCGACCAATTCTCGCACAGGCATGGTTAAATTCGACTTAACTAAAGCCAAAATACCTGCCTTTGGCTGATGCCATTCAAAGCGGCCTTCGCTTCGCGTAATAAACCGCGCAAAGATTGCTATGTTCGCCTGAATTTGCGCATTGTTATCCGCCAGAATCTGCTGAGCATTGTTCAGTGCAATGGTTGCCAAGTATTCATCGGTTGCAGAGCCACAAATGGAGGTATAACCTCTTATCTCTCTCAATCGTTGCAACAGGGCTTCATCTTGTGAAACTGCCCAGCCGATACGTACACCCGCCAAACCAAAACTTTTTGACAATACGCCAATAGTCACCGTCTTTTCATATGCCAAAAAGGGGTGATTGATACCCGTTTGTTCATAATCGGACCATACCGATACTTCATCAGAAATAATGTAAATGCCGCGCTTACGAGCCAGTTCAATAATCTCTAATGCAAGTGTGCGCTCTAATACCGCACCGGTCGGATTGTGTGGGCTGTTAAGCACTATCAATCGGGTTTTATCACTCAATAGAGTTTTAACGTCGTCAATACTGAACTGCCATTGACGCTCAAACTCAAGTTCAATGGCTTTGATTGTCACCCCAAGCTGCTCGGGCACCGCCACCAAAGACGGATAACAGGGGGTTATCACAATGACTTCGTCACCAGCACTGAGCAAATGGTTAAAAGTGGCAAATAACGCCTCTTGTGCCCCACAAAATACGGTGACATTGTCTTCGTTAAGTGAAGTTTTATCTGCTAATGATTTTTGGTGCAATTGCGCGATTGACTGGCGCAATTGTGGTGAGCCGGCAATGCTGGCATAACCTAACCCGAGTTCTGGTAAATGGTCGTTGTCACCGAGCGCGGTTAACTGGCCAAAGTTAAGCGATTGAGCACACGAGTCACTTAAGTTGTACAGCAGCGGCTGAGGCAACTTTTCGCGCAAGGCGCTGATGTACTCAAGATGTTTAAAAGGCTTAAAAACCATTATCCACCAGCCTTTAAACGCCAAACGCTCATTTGGCTGTTATTGAGTTGATATATACGCGCAGAATGTTTTAACACAAACGGAATGTCTCGCGTTTCAATTAACTCAAAACGGTCGGCCAATAACTGCTTCAAACCATCGAGACTGGTAAAGTTTTCACCATTAACCTTTACGCCGCCAAGCCATTTGCTGTTGGTACTTTCGTCTGGCCAATCGTAACAAGAGGTCAATACTAAATAACCTTGAGCATTAAGCCGCTGGTCGATGGTGGTTAAAAACAGCTCTGGGTTGTACATTTGCTCAAGCTGGTTGTTGCACAATATCAGGTCATATCCAGTATATTGCGGTTTGAGGTTGCAGGCATCGCCCTGGGAGAAATTAACTTTGTGTTTGATGTCGTTATAAGGGTGTTCAGTGATGTTGATATCCTTGAACGCCATTATTTCACCTTCGGTTTTAATGGTGTAACGGCTTTCGCCTTGCTCTTGCAATCCAAAGGCGTGTTGTATCAATCGGGCAGTGAAATCAATCGCATCTACATGGTCAAAATGAGTGGCCAATTCGAACGATGTGCGACCCACCGAACAGCCCAAATCAAGTACCTTGCAAGATTCTGGTTGCTCGAAATGGTTCAAACAGGCGTTAACGCAACTAACGGCGTAATTCTCTAATGCAAAAGGTAATTTGTGAGTGCTTAAACCATTTTGCAAATCAGCGCTTTCTTTGAAGTCACAGTAGTGAAGTTCAAGTTGTTCGGCCACTGCCGGGTTCTCTTCAAAACAATTCACATTTTCGATTGGGGCTTCACTGTTGTCTGATTGCACATAACGAAAGCCTGCGTGCTGAAAAAAGTGTCTTCTAAAAGCGTATCGTGAATGTTGTTGTGCTAGGTTGCCGGTAGATATCCAAGAACCGCCCTTAATGAGGTTGTGTTTACCATCAAAGGTTGGGGTTGAAAAATCATCATATAAAGGGTGCACTTTAAACCCGCTGAAACCGTCAAAAGGGCTTTGCGTCCATTGCCAAACATTGCCTGTCACATCAAATAATTCACCAGTGGCAAACTTATCAACAGGGCAAGGTGAAGCAAAATACTCAAGGTTGATATTGCCCGGTGCCTCGGCCCAATCTGGTAGGTTTTGTTCGAGTTGGTTACGCAGGCAGGTCCATTCTGGTTCGGTGGGCAGGCGTATATGGCTTGAGGTTAATTGTGACTTCCAATTGCAAAAAGCTTTGGCTTCGAGGTGGTTGACTTCAACCGGCCAGTTTAACGGTAGTTTGATTTCTTCAAGCAGGTTGCGTTGATAATAATGACCGTCTCGTTTAACCCAAAACCTTGGCATAATCGCTTGACTGAACGACAACCAATTTTGCCCCTCTTCATCCCAGTATTGTGTTGTTTGATAACCACGGTCTTCAACAAACGCCATAAATTCTTGATTTGAAACCAGATACTTGCCCGCGTTAAATTGCTCAACGGCAACGGTTTTACTACCGTATTCGTTATCCCAGCCGTAGGTGTCGTCGCCGGCCGGTTTGCCCAAAGTAACGGTTGTTGCGCCAATTCCAACAAATGCGTTGGTTGGCGCTTCTTCGGTGTAGGGGCAGGCATTCCAGATATTGTCTTGGCTCAAACTGTTGTTTAAAAAGTGTAACGGTAACATCCGCATGATCACCGACGAGGTTTCAACATGAATACGCTCGTGCTCAATGCCCATCAAAATCAGCCAAGCCAGCGAGTCTGGTTTTATCGGCAATGTCAGTGGCATATCTTCAATCAGTTGATTAATAAGCGCCTTGACCGTATCGCGGTAGTCTTTAACTTGACTCACCGTAGGCCAGTCATAGTGCTCTGTGTTCAAATCATCCCACGACATTTCGTCGACACCTACCGCGCAAATAGATTCGATATGATTGTCGACACGCGCTTTGATGAACTTGCCCAACAATAATTTGTTGATGAAAAAGGTTGCGGTATGGCCATAATAAAAAATTAATGGATGACGCAGTGGTTCAGGTCTAATGAAATAAGCCTCATCGGCATTGATGGTGTCAAATAATGATTCATACAGCGCCCAAGTTTGGTTGAAGTATAAGGTCAGTTCAGCGCGTTTGGCGGCCACATCAGTGCCTGATAGCAGAGGCATTTTGGTGGCATGACGATTGATATTATTCATGCTTTTATTCTCTAATCTGTCTTTTTTTAGATATATCGACTGTCGAAATATACAGTATACGTGTGCCGGTTCAAGAATCAACCCACAAATTGCGTTGGTATGAATCGATAATTTGTTGCTTTAATAAGTCGCCAAGATTGTCGGGTATCTGGCCAAATGTCTGGCTGGTTGATTTAACCAAAGCAACACTGTGATTAATAGACTGGTTAAACCAGCATCCACTTTCAAAAACTTCAAACGCCCCGGTTTTTTGTTGGCAACTGAACAGTTGAGTGGGCAATTGTCGTTCGGGCGCTGTCGGGGTTGATTGTTCGGTTTTTACATCTTCAATTGTTTGGGCCAAATTGCACAGCGCAAAAGCAACATTAACATAAGGATTGTAGCGCTCGGAGGATGCACCAAGGCGGTGTTCTATACGCGAAAGGCTGTGCCAATCTTGAGTGGTGGCTATGGGCTGGTGTTTGTTATCTAACACCAGCGGGGTCAGGCCCATTGGCTGATTGTGTTTGCCAACATCTTTGTACAACGCAATACTGCCCTGATGGCCACCAGACAGCTCATGAGGCGAACTTAACTCGGCATCCAAATCAAAATTATCTTTTAACTTCAAGCGTTCAAAGCCTTCGCTTTCGGGTAAATACAATAAACAGCATTCAAAGCTGGTGTCGAGTAACCTTTGTTGTAATCGTTCGCCAAAACCATTATGCGGTATGACATTTGTGCCGTCTTTATCCGCACTAATATTGATTTGCACGGCGTTTGGAATATGTACTGGCCGGGTGTCGGTGCTAAAAATATTATCGCAACCGCTTTGTAATCGACCTTGATCGCCTTGCCATAAAATTGGCCGAATGAAAACTTCGCTGGCACCAAAACGTTTTAATAAACTGGGTAATAATAGGCTAGCAGCGGCAAAGTCGCTGGCTTCTTTTAGCGGCGACTGGCCAACAAAGTCAGACACATATTCCCACTGATTTTGCCAAAACTCTCTTTTAAGCGAACCAAGAATATTGTGTTGTTTCAGCGCAAGATTTATGGCCTGATAATTTATTTCACGAGAAGGATTGGAGCGCCGATAACCGCCTTCGAGTTCAAAATGGACTCTGGGCGTATAACCTTCACTCGAGATTTGATGCTGCAAAACCTTGATCGCCATGATGGCAAGAGAATCTATCGGGTTCATCTAGTGTGGTTAGGTTCGCTGTTGGCTAGAGCAAAAAAGTATACGCAGTTTACGACAAATGATTGAACCAAGCGACTAATCTACCCTACATTTTTTACTTTTTTTGCGGGTTTTTAATGGTTTTTTACAGGCGGTACAACTGACCGAGAAATAAAAATGCGTGAAGCTTTATCTCCTTGGTATTGTTCGGCTATACTCAAAACCAGTGTAAATTTGAACATCCGATGAATATTAGGAAACATCATGTCTGATAAGAAATATCGATTAGTGACCCGCAGTGATTTTGATGGTCTGGTATGTGCTGTATTATTACGGCATTTGGCGTTAATCGATGAGATCACATTTGTTCACCCAAAAGATATGCAGTCTGGCGAAATAGAGATCACTGGTGATGATATTACCACCAACTTGCCCTATGTTGCTGCGGCCCACTTATCGTTTGACCATCATTTATCTGAAACTTATCGCAACAAAGATAAAAACCCCAATCACATTATAGACCCCTACGTGCCATCAGCCGCGCGCGTTGTGTGGCGTTATTATGGTGGTGACGATGTCTTTCCATCGCAGTGGGCAGATATGATGGATGCAGTCGATAAAGGTGATTCTGCTCAATATAACAAAGAAGAAGTGCTAAACCCCAAAGATTGGGAGTTACTTAACTTTTTGATGGATGCGCGCACCGGATTAGGCCGTTTTAGAGAATTTAGGATCTCAAACTACAACCTGATGATGGATTTGATTGATTATTGTCGCAACCACGACATCGACGAAATTCTTAAGCTGCCAGATGTTAAAGAACGCTACGATTTATACTTTGAGCACGAAGCTAAATTCAAAGAGCAGATTAAGCGTTGCTCAACGATACATGAAAACCTGATTGTGCTTGACCTTCGTGAAGAAGAAATCATTTACGTTGGTAACCGTTTTGTGATTTATGCGATGTTTCCACAGTGTAATATCTCAATTCACCAAATGTGGGGCCTGAAAAAACAAAACACCGTATATGCCACTGGCAAATCGATTTTCGACCGCTCATCAGAAACCAACATTGGTGAACTGATGCTTAAATACGGCGGCGGCGGTCATATGGTTGCTGGCACTTGTCAGGTACCAAATGCCGATGCTGAAGTAGTACTGGCCGACTTGATTGACGTTATTACCAAAGACGGTTAATAGCCGCTTTTAGTTAATCGTTTGATACTGGGGGCTTTTGCCCCCTTTTCTTTGTTTGTATTTCTTAATATTTCCTTATACCAAACCTATTAATTAACTGATCTAATTTTGCCGATGTGTCGGACCACTTGAAAAAATCAACAGTAGCAAGGCATTAATCGCCGTCACTAGTCACTCTAATGACAAGATTAATAA
>CALKGI010000244.1 GCA_938085045.1 uncultured Alteromonadaceae bacterium | reverse complement strand
GACAATACAGCGGGGCTGATTTTGCAATCCTAATTCTTTCTCAATACGACCAATGGCACTTTCAAAATCAGCAATCGGCACCGACTTATCTTGTGGTGGGTTGAGGCTAAGAGAAAACAAATATTGCTTACACCGTGTGCCACGGCTGACCGCATAGGCTTCTTGCAAAGCGCCATTAACATCACCCGCCACGAAGCCACGTATATTGTGGGTTTCTACATGCTCATTATCATTGCTATTGAGCAAATGATTGGCTAATTGCTTGCCGCCTGCGCGTTGTGATGCCTTCAAAATCATGGTTTTAACCCCAAACCTTGAATCAGGGTTTTGCGCATCCACTGAATGGTCAAATAAGACTCGTTGAGCTGCTCCTCAATCTCAGCACGCGGTAAATCAAGCGTGCCTTGGTTGGCGTGCATGGCCAGTTGATTGAGGTTGTTGGCAATTCGAGATTCACCCAGCAACAGCAGCAATTTTGATAAAGCCTCATGGTCAAGGGTTGATACTTTGGCATTGAGCGTGCGTTTGATGGCTTCGATATCATCAAAGACATACGACCGAATAAATGCACCTTGTGAGACTCGCAAATTTGCAGCCATAACCTTTAATTGTTCGCGCTCATCAGCGCTTAAACGAACGCAGAAGGGGCTTAATGTTGATGGATTGTTACTCATATCAAAACCTCAATTCTTGGGGTTACTACACACGCCGATTAGGCGTTTGGCTGCCAGTCATCCATGGGCGGTGTGATGGTGTGAACATCCTTGATTTGTATGTCGTCATAGCGGTCTGGTAGCGATGACCCATGAGGCTTTAATATCAAGCGCCCATGGCATGTTTCGCCGCATAATTGGCCATTGACCCGTTCGGAAACAGTGCCTATTTTGAGCAAGTAATTCCGTTCTTCATCTTCAATATGAAGGTGAACATCGAAATCTCTAAAAGGGTTCTTTTTGTATGTTTTGTCATCGTTCATTGAAAGCCTCCTGCTTTGTCTTTAATTTGGGTTGAATCTCTACATTAACCCTATGGTTGTTAAAGTAAGATTAACTATCGGTAAAGTTGTATACAATTAGTCTCTAATTTAGCTTAAAATGATATTCTTAAACGGGTGCTGGCTGCGGCATATGATTAGGCTTTGCCACTAAAAAGCACCTTAAAACTTTTTTAAAAATTACTTGATGTTTCACTGGCTTGGCTCTTGAGATTGCTTGTTTTCAGGCTCCGCCGATTGCTTTTGTTCGCGCATTTCTTTTAGCGCTTCGCGAGATTTCAGCACAAGGCGACCATGTACGGTGTCACCGGATAAGGTGTTTTCTTTGCCCTGCCAAACAGAGCCTATTTTGTGCCATTGGCTTTTATCACCTTGCCCTGTGACCTGATAAACGTCATGTGATGGCGCTTTGCCTTTGCTTTGTTGCGGTGTATTTTGGGTCTTAGTGTCGTTATCGCTCATAATCGTTACCTCTTTTATTTACCCCCTAGCGGGGCTTTGCGTTTGATTAAATTGTGCCTTGGCCAGACCCTCGCGGGTCTTAAAGGCTTGTTCGTGGCGCATTTCTTCCAATGCTTCTTGCAGTCGTCTATCACCTTGGTTTAGCTTGCCTATGCGCTCAGCCTCCAAAGACGAGTGCACTTGCTGTTCAATTGCACCACCAATGGTGTAGTGCAATTCATTGTTATGGCTGGGGCGAGTGCTGCGCAGCCGCTCAAGCTCCATTTTGGTGATCATTCGGATTTACTCTTTGGTTTGCGGTTCAGTAAAAACCGTGTGATACCGCGTAAAAAGCTATCGCCATGCTCTGGGTCTGCATCGTATTTAGTGACAGGTAAGGCCGTGTAGTAGGGGTCGTTTCGCAGTCGCAGCGCTCTACGGCCAGCACGCAAAACAATGATATTGCCGCTGTCAGGCTGTAACAGTCGACCTACTTGTTCGGGGTTAAGCACGGCAACATCGCGATAAGCCTTTTGTCGTGTGCGGCGGTCTTTAGTGACATGTGTTTTTTGTCCCAAAGCCTTGCTGAGATATTCTAGGTTTGAGGGGTGATTGCTGCCCATGAACAACACCACATCGGCATTACCCGTAAACGCTTGGTACGTATTGGGATAGGCGGCTTTCATGCCTTCGATATCTTGAGCAATACCGACAAAAGTTTGACCGTAAGAACGGCCAACAGGCAATACAACCTCTAAAGTTTGGTTGTAGCCTTGGGCTTGCAGCTCATCCACAATCGTGAGGCATTGGCCTTTTTTCTCGCGCACAGATTCAAAGGTATAAACCGTTAAATTGGTAAAAATCCGCATTAAAGGCTTGAGTTCTTCCCGAATAGACAGAACAGGTGCACACAGTGAAAGCACAACATCATCACGGGTTTTAAGAGATGATAAGGGGCACGTAGTTTTACTGAGCATATGGCGAACACTGGGTAAATCCAGCCATTTAGTTTGCTCTTGCAAAGTCGATTGAAGGTTGCTTGATGTTTCTCCACTGGCCTCAAAAGCCGCCGCACCGCCAGCTACAGCGCCTTGATAGGCGGTGTTTTGGCGCATCAATTTTAGGAGTAATTCGCGGGCTTCATCTGGGGTGGTGTCGAGTTCTCCATTTTCATCAACAACCCTTAAGCCGTGAACGATGAGTTCCCGCATAAAGCCCAAATTGTGGTCTTTTTCATCGTGAAAGCTTAAAATATGTAGGATCAAGCTTGTGACAAAACCCCGTGACGTATCGGTAAAGTAAGGTGTCTTTGATCCTGCTGGGGTGGTGATTAAAGCTGTGGCGACCCTTACCGCCCATTTAACGGCAGCACCTTCACATTCTCGATTTGTCGCGGCTTTTATGTCGTCAAAAGGGTTGAAAAATGCGGTGTTGTCAGGCGCATAGGGATTGAAAACAACCCAGTCCCTTTTGTCGTTTCGCTGCAATGCCTTGGTCACTTGCCCCTTGGGGTCTATCAGCCAAGCGCTACCACGCCAGCATTGCAGCGCTGTGATCAACCACGTAGTTTTGCCCCCACCAGTCATGGCGTACACAAATACGTGACGTGTAATGTTCATACCGATGGGTTGAAGTAAACCCATCCCCCAAGCCCACGCACGGCCTAAAAACAATTTTTTGGGCGTGTACATCTGGGTTAGCGTGCTAAGCGCACCAGCAAAACCACCTGTCGCAACTTTTCCATGCCTAAAAACGGTCTCGAACCATTCGCCCAAACGCATCTTGATTTTATACACCCCACGCCATGGCAGGCGCGGCCAAAAGCGATAATTGTTAGGGTGAGACAAACCCAAAGCGCGTAATAAAAGCGTTATGGCCGTGCGTCCAAAAAATGCGACAGCCAGCACTGGTAAAACATAATGAAGCACAAAGATTGTGATTTTGTCCGCCGATAACAGCAAAACCCATTGCATGGCTTCTTGCAAAAATTGAACTTGTTCAATCAGCGCCTTTATTTTGGTAATAAGCCTATTCAGTTCAATCATTTTATTACCCCTTCTCAAAGCCGAAAATACGGCGAATAACAGCTGAAATGATGTGGAAAATCTTCCCCCAAAATAAAATTGCAATGGCAACCGAGAACAACAAATCAATGCCGCCGCCAAAGCTAAAAGCGCCAAATAACGAGAGTAAAAACTCGTAAATCACGTTTGCTGGATACAGAAATACCTTTTGTGCAGTCATGGCAGACTCCATCATCAATAATTAAGTGGTTGTGGGGGTTGGGCTGAAAGCCCGAATGTTTGCCGCTTTAGCGGGTGACAACATCCAAGGGATTTATCGCGATCATGGCGTTACTGGCCACTTGTCCTGAGCGAATAGCAAGCAGTACTGCTTTAGAGCTGCCGCCTTTTTGGGCTGGTATGTGAAAGGGTTTGCTATAGGTTTTACCATCAACACTGATACGAACCTCACCCCGCACCCCCTTGGGGGCATTACCTTTGTAGAAATTGACAAATATTTGCAGCGCCCTAATATCAATGGGCGTGGTATAGGCTATGGTTTCATAGCCATTTTTGGTGTCAAGGGACTTTTGATAGTCTTTAAAGTAAATCCCTAAAGGTGATTTTGTATGCCCATACCACAAGACTTGAGCATCTGGCCGCGCTCTGGCGTATAAATCCAAATCACAGTCTTGGCACTGCCAAGCAATCCCCACCTGTACGTTTTTGGCCTTTTGCAATTGCTTGGTTTTTAAAGCGGACGTACTCACAGGGCGGTTATAAATGGATTGCGCTTGCAACTTTTGAGGTGCAAGCCGGATCATTTGTAGTTTGTCGCTGTTACCCTGTTTGTAACTGTTTTGTGGTGCTTCAACATTATTTTTTGTGCGACTTAATAGAGTCGGCAAATCTTTGGTAAAACTCACTAGTTTTGCGCTCTGAGCCTGTGCGTAAAGTGCCCAGAACCGCTCAACAAAGAACAGTTTTCGGTCAGATAGCCCCGTATCAATAAAGCCCAGATGAATGCGCAGGCCGGACAGCTGCGCCGGATGCACGACACCAAAAGGCGTTATATCACGACCATGTTTCAAATGTCCATCACTTGGGAAAACCCCATCTTTCATAGAAAATGCGGGTGTAGCAGGGGCATCATAAAGCGCTGACCCCAACACAATCACGTCAATTTCAGAGGCGGTTTTGTTCGACGCAATATGGCGTAACAGCTGCGGTAATCGCACCGCGCCAGCAACACGAACACTTGGCACCTTGGCCGATTTGGCAAGCTGCGCCATTTTACCGACAACGCCCTTGTTAAACGTAAACCGCGCCTTGGTGCTGGCGTAAATCGGGTCTTTGGGTATGGTGAACCACCCCAAAGTGGCGAGACTATCGCCATTAATCACGAATGCGCTATCGCCTTGTTGCATGGTGAGCAAGAAACCAACCGCTTTGCTGTAGTGTGCTTTAGCTTGTGCTTTGCTAACGTTCGGGCTAATCGCTATTGCGTACTCTTTTGCCGCCGCTGTACTGGCACTCAAGCCAAGGCCAAACAGCGCTAATTGTAATAGTGTTTTTGTGTTCATAGTCATTCTCCGGTTTGCTGATTATTTAAGAAAGTTGAGCTGCACGGCGAGATTTAATTGCAACGAACTTGGCGACTGTCTCGTTTATATATTTCTGTTGTTCAGCATAAAGCTGCACCAAACGCCCGTGCTTCCCTGCATAGTCTTCTTCAATCTTTTTATGTGCTGCCAGCGCGGTTAAGTAAGCTTTTTGCGCTTCAAAGTGCGCCATATTTGGCAAGAAGGACTCAGGCGCATACTTGCTGGCGATTTCTTCAATGGTCAGAAACAAGGCGCTACCCATTAACAATTCAAGCATCAGCTGCGACCAGACCAACGCAGTGCCGCTATCATCGCTGCTGCTTTCTTCTAAAAGTGCGTTCACGTCAAAACCGCCGGATACACCGCTGAATGACTGGGCAAAATACACAGCCCATACCACCAGTAAAACTAAGGTGAGCGTATATATACCCAACCCGTACCATCTTCGGTAAAGCGGATTGTGAATGTAATGAGATAGGTTTTTAATCGCAGTTGCGGCAATGGGTAATAGTAACGAAATGGCAATTGCCAGATAAGGCTTTGTCAAAAAAATACCAACGCCCGAAGCAATTAAATTTGCATACACATTAGCGGCACCCATGCACAACGCAGCAATAAGGGCGAGTGTTGTTACCAACATCATGAGTTTGTCTTTAAATGACCACTCCCAAAACGTTTTATTGTGCTGTACTCCATCCTCATCAGCTGGCGCTTTTATATAAGGCTCTGTATTGTCCAGCGTCTTCTTAAGCGCCTTAATCGCGGTATCGGAGGTTTTGTAGTCAGCATCAAGACTGGGTAAAGTGCGGTTCAACTGCTCTATCTCCCAACCGTGTTGCGCATCGTGTACATGTTCAGCTTGCTCGGATACGATAGCCGTGGCTGCTTGTATATCAGGATGTCCCTGCATGTTATTCATAAAAGCGTCAATGCCTGTCGGCGCTTTTGCTGCTGTTGTTTTTTTCTTGGTTTCTTGCGGCGCTATCCGCGCCGCAAGTGTGTTTTTATTGTCCATTGTTTCTTCCTCTTGGTTTATGGGGCTATTCGTTGTTTTTGTCAGTTGCGACAATCAAGGCAATTGCACCAGCGATGAACATACCTATAAAACAAACACTCCATAAGTCTTCACCTCGAAAGAGACTTAAAGACGCTCCGAACCCAACAACGGAGAACAGCAGGTATGACAGTAATCGTATAATTGCACAGCGTCTGAATGAGTTTTTCATTTGAATATCCTTGTGTTTTGCATTTCAACTTGGATATATGATATTGATTTTTTTGAGTGTGATGCCTCACGGGTGCCTCACTAAAAACACGATGCGTGTTGCAAGTTTAATAAAGTGACTCAGTAAGTTTTGTCATATAATGAGATATAAATCCCTAAAAGAGCGTTGTAATGAAAAGCCAAAGCAGCATCTTCACTAGCAAGCAGGTAGAAATGATCCGAAGTGAATTGAACGCGACATATCAACGTAAATTGAGTGATATAGGGAAACAGCACTACAGTGTGTCAAAGCTGGGTAGGGAGATTGAAGACAAGTTTTCGCACAGAACGGCTCTGGAAAATGAGCATGTGCCTGCCCAATTTAAAACCGTTAAAGAGGTTTACTTGGTTGAGTCTTCAAGTGGCGCAAGGAATGACAACTTTCGTAAATTCATGAAAGGAAATACCCAGCGCATGGAGGATATTAAACTGTTGGCGTGTGAGGTATTTCTGACCATTGTTAATAACAACTACTCGACATTAACCAAAGAAGCGTTATATAGCGAAAATGCTGCTTATGGTGCACCAATATTGCTGGCACAGTTCTTAAATCCAAGTGGGGTTGTACACAATCTCATCAGCGCTCAACTCATTTGCTCACAGTACTTTTCAAAGACAGACGAGTGCGAACACCGTCTAGTCATTGAAGAATCTGGTGAAGATTGTGTTTTTTTTGCAACACTCATTATTTCTCATTTTGCTGCGTCCTCGTTTAAAAGTGATAAGAAAAAAAGCTCGCAGAAGAAAAATTAATGGGTTGGGCTATTGCCGCAGAGAATGAAAATGTGACAATGATTTTGAGGGATAATAGTAACAATGACACTGCTTTTTATATCACGCTGGCAATTGAAACCAACTTCTATCAAAAGCAGCCCATTAACGCCATGATTTGCGTACCCATGACTTTTCCTGCATCGATTGAGGCGATAAATGACAATGAACTGACCGAATTGACGAGTCAGTTCCAAGAGTCTTTACCTGCTAACGCCTTAAAATTAAAGAGACATAAGTCCCTTAATTGACACCGTTATATTTAACCCATAGGATTAATGTTATGAAAAAAAGCCTTTTCGAGTTGCACAAACATAATGTGCGATCTGGTAAGGTCAAATCTTCTGTATCTTTACTGATGGAGACAGAAGGGTTTAAAATCAGGCTATTGGCCAGCCAAATGAAAGACACTGATCGTTTCGTCAAAACAGAAAGTAACGACGAACCTGATGAAGAAACAGTAACGCTTATAAGCAAGGTTTTAACGAAATTAAAACCTGTGTTAAAACAGCATATCAGGGAGGATATGATAATGACGGATAAGGATAATGAACGAAGTGAAGCAGAACTTTTACAATTAGGGGTTCAATTCTGCGATGCGGTTAAAAATGGAGATGAAGCCTACTTTGAGGAATACTTGCGGGCTGGCTTATCTGTTAATGTTAGTCATCCACAAAAACTTATGACACCTTTGCATATTGCAGCGGGCGGCAGTCAATATTTCACAGAGAAACTAATGGCAACAGGTAAGTGTGATTATCTTTTAACTGACAAGTGGGGGCGGTTAGCTTGTGATCTTGCTTGTATAGGTAATGTGTTGAATGAAGATACAACTGAACAGCTTTTTGACCATACTGGCGAGCAACTGCAAGAGCAACATGGAATGAACTTTGAGCAATATACACAAGCAGTTAAAAATGACTCCTCACCGTTGATGAAATAAAATGTCGCTTATGTAACTTTTTCTTGTTGAATCGTATAATTATTAGAAAATAATTTAACTGCATGACTCAGTAAATCACAGACATTTTTCGGTGGAAACAGTAACTTTATGACGATATTATCCAACCAGTCCTGTAATCGATTGTTGTCTGGGCAAGCATGGGATATTTGTTCCTCAGTAAGTGCTATGTCGCGTTCATCACAAAACCACTCCATGAAAATATCTATATTTCTGTCAGCCGTTTTATTTAGTTCAGTTTTCATACCACTGCTGTTCCAGCGTCGTTCAATTACCTGATATAAAGTTGCTTTAAGCCACTGTGCGTAGATTAGTTTAAACTTGGCAAATCGGGGATTATCAGCCCATGTTGGTAATGCCCTTTTTGCTTGCTGCAAAGCATTATCTGGCGAAAGGTCGAATTGCTGTCGTAGCCATTCGGTCATTGAAACCAGTAGTGGCATCCATGTATCTGGCACAGCAACCATGCTTGCAATCACGGCTTTGGCACCTTTTAACAAAAAAGGTAGCACAATACCCGCAGGTTCATTTTGCTCATCATCCCAAATCTGTCCCAAAACACAGGAGCTAATCCATACAACTTCCGCAGCGGGGAGGTTAGCGAAAACAAAAGCATCGTCGATATGATGGTTCTCATCCAATTTAAGATTTGAAGAGAATGCCATTGTTTTGTGATCATAATGCAGAAAACCATGGCCAGCTACGTGTAATGTACTCACAAGATCATTGTTGTCAAAAAGACGCTGCCCCTTTGTTATATCAACGGCACATGCATTTTTGTTGGTAGCCCAAACCGTTTTTAAAAGCTCACTTTCGTGATTAGAAAACAATAATGTTTCATCATCATTTGGCATTACAAAAAAGTCGTTCGGCCTGTGAGTGACGCTGATAGCCATATCATTTGCAAAAAAAGCGAGACCGATATAGTAACTGATTTGTAAATGTTGCGGTTTGTCTATTTCAAATGGAAATAGGTGAAATCGGCCATTTGAGACAATGGCAATTGATTCTGTGTTTGTGTCTAATTTGGCAGTGATCACATCCCATAAATTTTGCTTTAGGTATGCTTGCCGTTCTGCATCACTTACGAACTTTAGACCTGAAATTGGTTTTGATTCAGTCGAATTCCCATACTGAATATCATATATCCTTGCTGCTGCTTTGCTCTTAGGTATGAATATTTCGGTGCATTTATCCATATTTAACGATAATTTTATCGTTTCTGCTTTCCCATCAGGATTCAGAATCCAATCGTATTGTTCATCTGCATCCCTCTTTATATCAAGCCCATCAATACAAACATGCGCATCAACAAAAATCAGTAGTGACTGTCTATTTGCCAGTCGTAACTTAAGGTTTTCCACACCATGCATCGAGTAGAACGGTGCTGTTGGGTTAAATTCACCTGCTTCATTCAAAAAATGGCTATGACTTGAACTAATTTTATCGTGCAAATCCTTACATAAGCTACGCCCTTTTGTATTAGTTGGCGTTTCGCTTTTATTCAATGAGTGGATAATGCTATCTTTCAGCTCATCCTTGAAGGTTTGTAACAGTTCATTTTTGCTTAGATTTAATTGCTCTTTCATCGCTTGTATTTGTTTTCGTTTCGAAATCATTGCTGCAACTTCTGCATTTGGGCAAATGAAGTCACTAGCTAAAAAATTTTCTTGAATTGAATGAGACAATGAATGCCCGTGTACTGCACTCAAAATTTTTATCACCAATTGTGGTTTTTTAAGATAGGATTTTGTCAGCCATATATAGTGAAAAAGTCGGAATATTTGATTTAGCAGATTGTAATCGTTGAATAGCTTCGTCGATTTTTCGATGGCAAGTGTCATTTTTGAACTCGCAGCAAGTAGCCATTCATCTGGAACGTCATAACCTTTATCAATCAAATATATGGCAAGATAAAAAATCCTGAACCGATCAGGATCAAGGTCAATTCGGTTGGCAAGCTATTCTGGTCTAATTGCACTGGACACTTCGATTTTGGATAATACCATTATCAATCGAGGTGAACATGAATACGAAACGAACAT
>CALKGI010000243.1 GCA_938085045.1 uncultured Alteromonadaceae bacterium | reverse complement strand
CCCCACCAACCCAAGTTTGCAAAACCTTGGTTTGCCAAAGTTCATTGACTGGTGCATTAAACACGTCTTTATCAACAAGAATAAAATCAGCCCACTTGCCTTTTTCTAGGCTGCCGAGCACATCATCTTGATGGCCAGAGTATGCCGCATCGAGAGTAAATGAGGTTAACGCCTGTTTTGTGGTCATTGCTTCTGTCGGGATCCAACCGGATTTCGGCTGGTTCTCTCGGTTTTGACGGGTCACAGCCGCGTGAAGGCCAAAGAATGGATTAGCCAGTTCTACCGGAAAATCTGAACCACCGGCAATTCGGCTGCCTTGTTTTAAGAAAGTCTGCCAAGCATAAGCGCCTTTCAAGCGCTGCGCACCCACCCTGTCTTTGGCCATATTCATATCACTGGTGGCATGTGTTTGCTGCATTGATGGAATAATGTTCAGCGTTTTGAACCGTGGAATATCAGACAGTGCCACAACTTGAGCGTGTTCTATTCGGTTTCGAAGCAATCGACCATTATTTTGACCTTTATAAGCTTGTTCAAAATGGTCTAATACCAATTGGTTGCCTTTGTCACCAATCGCATGAACATTTAATTGAAAATTGTGTTTGAGCACTTGTTCGAATATCAATGACATTTGGGGCTGTGACACCAACATCAGCCCTGATTCATCGACTTTGTCAGAATAAGGCTTTAATAATGCCGCGCCCCGGCTGCCCAGCGCGCCATCAACCGATAATTTAACGCTGCGAATTGACAACATGTCTTTGCTGTCTTTTATATGACCTTGCTCTAATACCTGTAATAATTTAGGTGTGAGTGCGTCAACCATGCCGTAAATGCGCAGGTTTAACTTGTTGTTTTTAGCATTATCTTTATACAAATCATAAGTACTGTGTTTAATGCCTGCATCGTGAACACTGGTAATGCCCAGACTCAACAGGTGATCCATCGCTAAATCTAACGCCACTTGCGTTTCGGCAACTGTCGGCTTAGGCATTTTGTTTTCCAACAAATCCATGGCGTTATCAATCAAAATACCAGTTGGATTGCCCGCGGCATCACGAATAATGGCTCCACCATCTGGGTCGAGGGTATCTTTGGTGATCCCCGCAAATGCCATCGCCTTTTTGTTGGCCCAACCGGCATGACCGTCTACCCTTTTTAACCAAACAGGTCGGTCATTCAGATATTCATCGAGATCTTTTGATTGAGGGTATTGACGACTGGCCCATAACTCTTGATTCCAACCCCTGCCCTTTATCCAACTCAATTGCGGATGTTTTTTGGCATACTCAGTAACGGTCTGCACTGTATCATTGGCCGAGGTCAACCCACGCACATCAACACTTAACTTGGCAAATCCCAAACTCAGAATATGACCATGAGCATCTGTCATGCCAGGCAACAAATATTGATTTTTACCATCAATGATCCGGCTATCTTTATATCTTGTTGCTAATGTGGCATCGCCTGTAGCAACGACTTTGCCATTTTCGAACACTAAGGTCGAAAAAGTGTACCAGTTTGGTTGAGTGTCAGCCGTCCCGCTGGCCAAGGTATAACCCTGAATATTTGTTACCACGGTAGGTTTAGCGACGGCACTTGTAGCAACAGAACCAAAGCACAAGGCCATTGAGATAAGGCCTAAAAACGGTTTAATTTTCATAGTATTGTGTACCACCCGAGTGAGAATTGTTGTTTTGCAGACATTGTACGCATTTAATTCTTAAATGGCGGAAAAAGCGGGGGAAAGTTGAAAAAAATCTTTGCTATCAAGCAATATTTAGGTAGAATCCGTGGCGTTCAAGTCGATGCAATTATTCGATAAAACAATGGTGGCTGTAGCTCAGTTGGTAGAGCTCCGGATTGTGATTCCGGCGGTCGCGGGTTCAAGACCCGTCAGCCACCCCATTCTTTTGAACTCCTCATTAAACGAATAATATCGCTAATAAGCCCCAGACAACGTCAAGTAACACAAAACGTAAAACCCACAAAAGTTAACAGTCGCAATTTGCCATTATGCTCGGTTGATTGATGGCCTTACGCACACTTGTGCTGAATAGCTCCACTGACTACAACAGCTCATCCATTTTAGCCGTCATCCATCTTGCGCCTTGTTCATTTAAATGACTCGCATCACCAAAGTGAGACGGGCTGAGGCATTCTAGTGGTAGTAAAGATTTGTTCAGCTCAAATCGCTGACTCAAACCTTGCACATAGGCGAGGTAGTCGGTCAACACTGCGCTGCTTTTCGTCGCCTCGCATGAAGCTTCATTAAAAGGCATCACTGCATAATACGTTTGTATGTTGTGCTTTTTCGCCAACTCAATAATCTGTATAAGATAATAATTTGATGCAGGGGGGACTGTAGTACCTGCGCTTATTTTAGTAATACCATTGACTTGGTTATTACTTTTTGCCGAACCAAAAAACGCATGGCCTTGGGTCTTCAGGGTATTGGCATAGGTCTTTTCATTGGTGCGAATGCGCAGTGCCATCAAACCATTAATCAAAGAATCTATGTATTTTGTTGGTGAATAATAGTCGTAGTACACCACTTCATCGCGATTTTTAGATATTACCCTTTCATTTGCATAATCGCTCATTTGCGTATCTTGTAACGCTTGAGCTTTATCAATCACTTGATAGGCTTCTTGGGCTTCAATATAACGAAACGCCAAGGTACGGCTAAAAAATAATCCTCTTAATAGGTGGTCTGGGGTAAACGAAATTATCAGTTTTTTTGGCGCTGGGTTATGTTGCAAGTAGCGTTCTAATGTCAAAAAACCTTCAATAGGGGTGCCACCACCTAACGCTAAATTCTTAACCTTATATTGGCTCCACTGTGGGTTGATGCCTGCTACGGCTCGAGAATCACCGATAATAACAACATCTTGTCCGACATCTTCGGTTAATGACAGCTCTTTTTTGGCCTGCCAAATGGCATATTCCCTATCCAAGTAACCCATCGGCCACGATGCAATCACGAACCATATCAACAACGCAAAAGTCACTGAGAATGCACCAAAGGCAGTTAAAAAATTCTTGTTAGACATTTTGTTCAGACCCTGCAATTAAAACTGGAAATACAAAAATTCGTTTTCGCTATTGATATAAAACATCGCAATGACACTGATGACAGATAAAATACCGGCATGAAGTAAACACTTACGCCATACGAATAGAGCAGGTTTTTCATCATTTTGAGCAAAACGAAAGATTTGTGCGGTATTGGGCATGGTAAACGCGATAGCGCCAAGGAATATCAACAGCAACAAACCTTTTTTACTCTCAAATATACCCAACCAACCATCACCGCTAGACAGCAAACTAGACATCGAACCCAATGCGTCCAACTGAGGAGGCAACATAATACCGTTACCGCCAAACATTCCCGTTAGCATTGTCATTGCTGCATTAAAGTCTGTTGCGCGGAAAAATACCCATGCGATGACCACCAAAATGAAGGTGAATATAATAGACAGAGTTTGCCATATTCGCGGATAATTTGTGTTGATATTGAGCTGCTTTTTGATGCTTACCCAACCATGATTGCCAACTAAATAACTGCCGTGCAGTGCCCCCCAAATGAGAAAATTCCAACCCGCACCATGCCAAATACCACCAATGAGCATAGTAGCAAACAGATTACGATGACGTGAAAGGTTGCCAGAACGATTACCTCCCAGCGGAATATAAACATAATCACGCAAGAACCTGCCCAAAGTCATATGCCAACGACGCCAAAACTCTATGATATTGACCGACTTATAGGGTGAGTTGAAGTTCAGCGGTAGATATATTCCAAATATTAGAGCAGCACCAATGGCCATATCAGCATAACCGCTAAAGTCGAAATACAGCTGAAACGTGTAAGCCAGTGCGCCTCCCCAAGCTTCAAAAAAGGTTAAATCAACACCTGCCTGCGCAGCACCAAAGACTCTATTGGCATAGGGCGCAACATTGTCGGCAAATACAACTTTTTTAAACAACCCAACCATAAATATCATTAGACCACGGGTGATGTTATTCCAATCCAAGCGCTTTTGCTGTAAAAACTGGCTCATCATTTCTTGGTGATGAACGATGGGTCCTGCTATCAGCTGAGGGAAAAACGAAATAAACAAGGCATAGTTAACAAAGCTTTCTGGTTTGCGTAAACCCTTATATGAGTCAACTAAGTAGGCAATTTGCTGGAAGGTAAAAAACGAAATCGCTAAGGGCAACACAATGTTAGATACCGCAGGCGACAACACTGTGCCTGCGACGGCGTCAATATTAGATGCAATAAAAAATGCATATTTGAAATAACCCAACAATCCAAGATTGACCACAATACTGGCAGCCAATATCCATTTTCGCTGAATATCACTAATCGTTTGTGGTGAGACACTTGGCAGTAATTGCCGACCGAGATAGAAGTTACCTATCATGCTGGACAATAATAAAAGCAGGTATTTAGGTTCCCACCACGCATAGAAAAATAATGAAGCGCAAACAAGTGCGCCATTAGCTACCGCAAAAGAGTACTTTTGTATGCTGTAATAAAGAACTATGACTATCGGTAAAAATAATAAGATAAACTCATAAGAGCTAAATAACATAGTCAATTACCACGGGAAGTAGACCATTTCTGTTTAATAGATAACCATATCTATAAACAGGGAGTCAGAGTGAAAAATTAGTAGGCGGCGTAGTATACATAAGTGAATTATCTAATAAAAGTAAAAACGATGGCAGTTCACTTACTTTCTCGTTTGAGCAAGGCCACGGCTGTTGGGGATTTGAGGGTTATGGAAGGTTAATAAAAAAAACCTAGCAGTAACAACACGGCTAGGTTTTCACAATAAATACAGCGGGACTTTACTTGTCGCCACCAATCACACCACGATTGACCTGATCACGCTCAATCGATTGGAACAGGGCTTTGAAGTTGCCTTCACCAAAACCGTCATCTTCTTTGCGCTGAATAAACTCAAAGAATACCGGACCTAACAAAGTCTCAGAGAAGATTTGCAACAACAGTCTAGGTTCGCCACCTTCAGTGGTACCGTCGAGTAAAATACCACGAGTTTTCAGTTTATCTGTTGGTTCACCATGGCCCGGCAAACGCTCTTCGAGCATCTGGTAATAAGTCTCTGGTGGTGCTGTCATAAACTTCATGCCTTTAGCCTTCAGTCTATCCCAGCAGGCTGGCAAATCATCACAAGCAAACGCGATATGTTGTATGCCTTCACCGTTGTACTTCATCAAGTATTCTTCAATTTGTCCGCCGCTGCCCGCTTCTTCATTCAATGGAATACGGATTTTACCATCTGGTGCGGTCAATGCTTTTGAAACCAAGCCGGTGTATTCGCCTTTGATGTCGAAATAGCGTATTTCGCGAAAGTTAAACAAACGCTCGTAATAGTCAGCCCAATACTGCATGCGGCCACGGTAAACGTTGTGAGTCAAGTGATCCAGTGTATGGAAACCACAACCTTCAGGGTGTTTGTCTACGCCTTCAATCCAATCAAAATCAATATCGTAGATAGTTAAGCCGGGTTCATAACGGTCAATCAAATATAAAGTGGCACCACCAATGCCGCGAATAGCGGGCAAATTCAATTCCATCGGTCCGGTATTGACTTCAATTGGTTTGGCACCATTTTCTAAAGCAAGGTTATAGGCCTTATGCGCATCTTTTACACGAAAAGCCATACCGCAAGCACCTGGTCCATGCTCTTCAGCAAAATACCACGCGGGGCTTTTAGGCGTGTAGTTAGTGATAAAGTTAATGTCGCCCTGACGCCATAATTCAACAGCTTTGGATTTGTGCTTAGCGACCAATTCAAAGCCCATGATTTCAAATACGGGCTCAAGAATACCTCTTTCGGGTGCGGTGAATTCAACGAACTCAAAACCGTCGAGTCCCATGGGGTTTTCAAATAAATCAGCCATTGTGTGCTCCTGTATTGTTACCTTTAGATAACCTGTAAGAATTTGAGATCATGGTAAATTATAGGAGAGTTTTTGTCTTGCGCTTGCATGCCATTTTATATTATGAGGGACTGTATATAGTAAACAATTCTTTACGTTATTTTATAAACACCATAAATAACATCAACTTAGAGGGGTTATAGGTTAGTAGTTAAAAGCACAAAGAGCTCTTTGGGAGGGCAGTCAATAAGTATTGCATTACAACGTTGTCAGCGCATCCTTGCGCCAACGTGCCTATATAAGTATTTAGATAGTGTTATTTATCTCTTTATAAGCTTTTTACTTAACTATGCAGTAACGTGAGCAGCTTGAGCATCAACCGTCTTTGCCTCAATACGCATTGGCTGTATTTTCCAATATGTCAACGAACGCCATACCCATTCTAACGGACCAAACTGGAAGTTATTTAACCACACTCTAGACAACACAGCCTGCATCGCAATGATGCCAACAACCATTAATATTTGAGGCCCTCTAGATATCTCACCATACATACCACCGGCATAGCCGTAAAAAATACTGCTTAAGATAATTGAATGCGAAATGTAGTTAGTTAATGCCATTCGACCCATAGGGGCCAGCCAAGACGTTGCGCGTTTGCCAACATTTGTCAGTACTAACAATGCGATGGCACCAACATAGCCTGCGGTCATCAGGTACTGGCTAAACATAAAGGTTGTTTGTGAGATTGCTCTTACTTCTATAGCCGACTCGTATACCGAGTGCGTCATTAACAACAAGCTGCCAGTAGCCATAAACAATCCGCCACCAAAACCAACCCAAGCCATGCCTTTAAACAAATTAATGTGATTTTCGGGCTTACGCATTATGCCGCTGGCAACAAACCAATAACCCACCAAAAATAAAGGGAAGCTGATAATACCGGCAAAAAATGGAGTGTCTTTAAGACTTTTAAACGCTTCTTTGGTGCGGTATACCGTTGCAGTCCAGTAACTATTTGAAGTAAAAGCTTCGTCTTCTGCTGCTTTTCTTTTTGCTCGTCTGTCTAAACTAAGAAAACGTCTTTGCGCTTTATGAGCAACCAATTCTTCATCCGTCATGGCATCTTCATCAACTTCTGGTTTTGGCTCACCTGCTGCTTTTCGTGCGGCCTCTTTTTCAATCAAGCTGGCAGACAATACAGGGTCGAGTTTAATCTCGTCTGCACGAGCCATCACCGCAATACGCTGGTCAAATTCGGTGATCATCACATCATTGGTTCGAGTTTGGCCAAAAAAGATACCAGCGCCCATAGAAACGACAATCGGCAGAGCCAATATGACTAAACCAAGTCGCAAGAAACTGCGGGGACTGTTGAATCGTTGTAAGAAGTTATATTTATGTTTAATACTAACCAGATATAACCACCCTAACAAAATCATACCACCAGCGGCATAATCATGAAGAATATCACCGCCCCATAAGAACATCATGTGCGCCATACCGAACAAAAACAAAAAGACCATTCGACGCGAAAACCATGCACCAAAAGGACGACCGGCATCTTTTGCTCTCAAAAGCATCACGGCAAAACCCATACCGAACAACAATGAAAACAATTTATAAAATTTGCCTTCGACAAACAATCTGACAAACCAACCTGCGCTCCAGTCAACACCACTAAGAGTGAAGTCAAAACGTCCCAACTCAGTGATAGAGCGATTAAACCACTCGATGTTCATCATCAAAATGCCAATCAAAGCAAAGCCGCGCAATACATCCATTATGTCAATACGTTTAGCAACAGCGATAGGCGATAAATCAGTAGGCGGTGTAATAGCGGTGTTCTGAACTTTTGGAGTAACTTGTTCAGGTGGATGATTTTGTTCATCACTTGAAAGGGTTTGGTCAGCATTCATTTTATCTATAACCTCATTCGGTGGGCAATAATAAAGATGTCGTCTTGTGACAGGCACTTCGGGTTTGTGAGGCTTTAAAGGCAAATACCAGACCACAGTGTAACCCATTGTATTTACTAAATATTCTATATATTAGAATGGTAAAAAAGGGATCTTTATTGGCGAATATCGCCATTAAGTGATGAAAATAACAGTGGGGCCGTTGTTAAAACGCCGGCCCCAACAAAGTCAATAGGTTTGGTCGTGACTCACGCTTAAACTCGCATTGGCTGAACTTTCAAATAAGTTAACGAACGCCATAACCACTCTAGTGGACCAAAGCGAAATTGTTTTAACCACAATGCAGAGAACACTGCTTGAACGACCAAAATGACAGCGACGAGTCCCACTTGTTCAGCTCTGGATATTTCGCCATACATGCCACCCGCATAACCAAAGAAGATTGAGCTGAGCACCAGTGAATTCATAATGTAATTGGTTAAAGCCATTCTACCCATCGGTGCCAGCCAGCCCAACCAACGATGGCCGCGCTGTGTAAGGCTAAGCAACACAATGGCCCCCAAGTAACCTGCGGTCATTAGCATTTGACCCAAGCCAAACAAAGCATGACCAATACCCATTAACGCCATACCATGCTCGGCAGCAGGATAGGTCAAAATCAATAATGCGCAAATACTGATGAAGATACCAAAAAAACAGCCAACATAAGCCATGCTTTTGAACAACACTTTATGCTCTTTTGGCGCACGCAGTACACCACTGGCGATAAACCAATAACCAATCATGAACAGGGGAAAGACAAAAAACAGACCAAAAATTGGTGTTGTAACAATACGTCTACCGGTCTCTTCCAATCGGTATTGCGTTGCTTGCCAATAATTGCCTTCAGTCAACGCTAACTTCTCACCTGCAACTTGTTCGTCAATCGCATGTTCGGCCAAAAATTGTTGCTCTGCTTTGTGTGCCAATAACGCTTCGTCTTCCATAGCATCTTCGTCGATTATCTCGGGCATCTTGCCAGCTTCTTCATCTTCTTTTGCTTTGGCAATTAACGCTGAAGAACGCGTAGGGTCTTGAGCAATTAGCTCAGCTGCGGCATCAACCTCAACTCGTTTATCGTAATTCTCGGCAAAATCAGCCCTCAATGTGGTTACGCCAAAAAAGATGCCTGCCAACATACCGACTATCATCGGCACGCACAGCATTCCCAGACCAATGTGCAAAAATGAAGTTGGGTTGTTAAACCGTTTCATTTTTCCACGGTTAAGTAAAGACACCCAACCCAGTAGCAATAAACCGGCAACAGCATAATCATGTACAATGTCGCCAGGCCACAAAAATATCATGTGACACATACCGAACAAAAACAAAAACAGCATACGCCGAGTAAACCACGCCCCAAACGGTCGCCCAACCTCTTGCGCCCGAATTAACATAACCGCAAACCCCATACCAAACAGCAGGCAAAATAGTTTGTAAAATTTACCCTCAACAAACAATCGAATCAGCCAACCTGCGCTCCAGTCGCCGCCGCTAAGGTCAAAATTAAATTGTCCTAATTCAGAAATTGAACGGCCAAACCATTCAATATTCATCAAGATAATACCTATCAGTGCAAACCCCCGCAGCATATCCATGACGTCGATGCGTTTGCTTTCGCTAATAGGGGCCAGATTACCAGATGGTGCAGGCTCTGGAACTGAGGCTGGAGCTGGGGAGTTTTCTTCATTCATTGAATTTGTCCTTGTGTTTTATTATTTGGGTTAAACCAGAGCAAGACAGGAAACGATCATCGACTGACCAGTGACAATATTGGTGTCTGTTCGGTTCACATTATTGACATGTAACAGATGTCCTTGTGGCAATATTGTTGGTGAGCATGACAGGTTAACTTCGCCATTAAGACAAAAGACAAAGCAGTGTTCACAGCAAGGCAATTCAACCGTTTGTTGGGTGTTGTAAGTCTTTACGCTGGTTTTGTATTTATTCGTTTTAGAGATCACATTCAAATCTTTAATCGGACCATTCATTAAACGCCCATGGGTTTTGCAACTGCCATCAAACGTGGCCACGCTCAATAGGTTTTTCAGTGAATCGGTTGATTGTTTGGTCTCTTTGGCATGTTCTAAAGTAATCCCGTTACCCTCTATCAACACCAAATTACGCCGGTAACCTGAAAAATCAGAAAACAGGCCATCTTCTACCACACCAGCAATGCTAATTCGCCAGTCAAAATCATCTAGCGTGCCCCCATCGTTTATAGCAAGTTCACAGGTTTCTCCCTTGCCATTTTTCCATGGGATGGTTTTAAATTGTTGTGGAGTGATTACTTTGATCATTTTGTCGTTATAAGCCTGTTTTTTGAAGATCTAACTATAGTCTAACTCTAATCAGATCCAATCATTCACGTTAATCTGATACAAATCGCAACAATTTAATTCAATTAACGCAAATAAAACAAAGAATTAGCATTTGATTAGAAAATGATGGTTGTTTATTACCTGATCAATCGCTAAACTGCACGATAACTAACCAAAACAGCTCAGGATTTGAATGGCTCTTGATTTTGAAATAAAACTCATCATGCCCGGTGATAGCGCTGCAATTTTTTGCAGAAGCACCCTTGAAGCAACCCGCTACCTAATTAAAAAGCGTATGCCGGGTGTTGCAATCCAAATAGCCAAAACATTAAGTGGCGAACCACTGCCGCTCAATGAAGAGCTCAACGACAGCATTTATCAACAAGCATTTTATATTGATTTACCGCCAGAACAGGTTTGGGAAATTATCGAAGTACTGTCGTTGACCAGCCAAAACGAACATAACAGCCCAACCCCGGGTTTGGTAGTTCTGGCTAAGTCTTTACATAAAGACTGGATGGACTTGGCGCACAGCCTAGGCGTTGTTAACCGCTAGCCTCAAAAATTTACCGCTAAAAAACACTTCAAGCCATTATTGACTATCAATGCCAAAACGCAACGTTTTGGCATAAATGTCATCACTGGCCCCAGCCAACAAAGATAAAAAAAGTGCGCTACCATCAGGACTAATATCAAAGCTAGTTTCATCCCACTGTATAAACCCCTGATAAATCACCCGAGTCTCATTTGAGATCAAATCTCTACGAATCAATTTCGCCTGTTGTGAATGCCCATCATGGTCCAAATAATAAAGCTGGTTCTCATATAAAATCCAATTTTTCCAGCTATGCTCTGGAAAATCCTGCCATACCAGCTCTTGTGAGCCTCCTAATAACGGCAAACGCCACAATCCCTGCTGCTGTCTTGTAAAATAGACAAAATCGCTATGGTGAGGTGAATATGGCGATACACCGCCCGCTTCGGTCACCACTTTGGGCGTGCCGCCTTCACTGGGGATTCGGCAAATTTGCCAGCGGTTATTGATATCACAACTGGCCACCAGCCACTGATTATGAGAACTGAACCGCGCGTCAACCACATCGAAGTCACCTGTGGTAATTCGTTTAAGTGCCAAGTTTTGTAATGACAGGCGATATAACCCGGTAACGTTTTTAGATTGCACCGTCAGCAAAATATTCTTAGCGTCTGGCGACCATGAAATATCGGTGATGACAGCAGCTGGTAACCGAGTCAGCTGACGCAGGTTTTCGCCGTTTCGATTGGCCAGCCACAATTGATCTGAACCACTGCGATCGGCAACAAACGCTATTTGACTGCCATCGGGAGACACCCGGGGTTGGTGATCTTTGCGAGTAGATGCTAACAGCGGTGTCGGCGATTCGGTATTGCCAGTATTTAGCGACAACTTAGCAATATTGCTTACTTGCTTCGATTGGGCATAAACCAACGTGCCGCTTGACCTGTGATAATCAATACGATGATATGAACCGGCTTCAAGCAATAGGTCGGTGCCATCAATAATCGACAGTTTGCGCAACGATTGATTGATATCGCCGTCGAGCAAATAAAGCATTTGTTGGTTGTTAACCCAACTCAAGCCAAAAATATTCGACTGCACCTGCAAAGAGGTCAGCGCCTTAGGTTTGTTTAGGGCCGGGTCTAACGAGGGGTCGAGTGATAACAAAAAAACCGCTGAGTGATGGCTGGGTTTGAGTTGCCCGCGAACAAAAATTAGCTGCTTACCATCTGGTGAAACTCTAGGGCTGTAATCTGTGGTACCGAGCAAGTCAGGAAAGCTCAACTGTTCAACAATAGCACCTGTAAAACCAGCACCTGTAAAACCAGCACTTGCCAAATCAGCACGTGCTAAACCCCGCTTTTGTGCGTTGATATCCTGAGTAAAAAAGAGTTGTTTACCATCTGCTGACCAATCAACAGACATCATAAACCGAGTTGAGCACGAAGCCACCTTATGCTGCGCTTCAAGCTTGTCGAGACTGACATAATACACATGACAACTTTTGCTATCGTCACTATAACGAGTGAACGCCAACTGTTTGCCATCGGGCGAAAAGCGTGGGGCAAATTGGTTTGCAGGCTCACCATTAAAAGGCACTTTGGCTATCACCTGACGCGTGGCCAAGTCGCTTAAAATAATTTGGTTGTAATCGTTATCAGACTCGCGATAGACATAGGCCAACGTTTTACCATCTGGCGATAATGTTGGTGTATTTTCTACGCCCGGTTTGCTGGTTAATGGATTAGCTGAAGATATCTCAAATGTGGCGTTATCAGCTAACGAAGATGCATTTTTCTCATCATTTAATCCCAACCAAACCAGAATAAAAGCAGCCACAATCAGTGCGGCCATGGGCAAAAAAACCGAACGTTTTACAGTAATCTCAGGTTTGTTCGCGGGCTCACGTGTTAATTTTTGAGTAGATTCTTGAATAGATTCTGGTAATGAAAGCTCGGCGGCTGGCGGAGCCTCTATTGATGTGGGTGTTTCAACTATCTCGCTGACTTGCGTCAACCAGCGATATCCGGCTTTGGGCAGGGTTTCGATAAACTTAGGATTTTTAGCACTGTCGCCAAACACTTTGCGCAAGTCAGAAATTGCCCGTGCAATCAATTGTTCACTCACCACCACATCAGGCCACACAGTTTGATAAATAACATCTTTAGTCACGGGGCGCGGGCTATTAACCAACAGTACCAACAACACATCTTGCATTTTGGCCGTGATACTGACGCGATTGCCCTGATGAATCAAACGATGGCTCGGCGCATCAAGCACCCACTCACCCAATTGCCATTGTTTTGTTCTTGCTTGTGTTAACACGGTTGTTTGCTTATTAGAGGATGGGTCTATGATTGACCGCCGAAGTTTGGCTTATATTCGCATACTCTTCAATGAGTTTACCAGAGCTAATTTAAGTCGCTGATTTAAAACAATTTCATATAAATTGAATAACGATTGAAGGCGTATTGCATCGAATAAAACCCAAATAAGATAGACACTGGTTGCCACTTAACCGTCATCAGGAGCAATCAGTATGTTTATCAAAGTACTCAAAAAATCCTTAGTCGCAGTCACCTTACTGGTGATCACCCAAGTCGTCGCATTGGCTGGTGCGCAAACGATAGACAAGCACATGATAAAACCTCATGGACAATTACCTGCCCCCCAATATGACTCAAAGCAAGCAACCAAATGGGTCAAAAAAATGCTCGTGGCCCATGGCGAAAGACCACCTTGGGATAAAGGCGATACGTTTGGTTTTAACCACAGTCTGTATATTTTGAATTTTCCAAAAAGTATGAACCCTTGGTGGATCAGCACCGAACAGTATAAGCACGATTCACGCAGAGGTTATCACTATTACCCGATGGAAGATTCACTGCTGGTTTTTAAGAATGGCGCTACCTACCACCAAAACTGGCGTTTACCCAACCCACCGGGCATGATGCCATTTTTCAATTACAACTTTGTGGTCATGCCATGGTTACCACTAGAAAATGGCGCGGTAATTAGCTACACCGGCGAACAGCAACTACCGGGCGACGACAAACACTATCCAACGGTAAAATTGCAGTTTATCGTCGGCGCCACCCAAACACCACACGACTATTTTCGACTGTTCATCAACCCCGAGTCAGGCAAACTCGCCGGCGTAGAATACAACTCAACCTATGCCCCGCTACTTGATGGCATAGGCATCAAAGCTGCCGAATTTGGCCCCGGCTTTCATGTCTATAACACCTATCAGCAAATAGATGAGCTGTTGTTTGTACAGCGCTACAGCACCTACTTTGATAATAACCTCGCTGGCGTCCACGCCATCACCGATATTTCGATGAAAGCCGCTTATGACGAAGTACTGGCCCATCGGCCCGGCGATTTCGAACAAGTAACCGCACACCCCACTAAACGAATGTTACAAAAGACCGCTAATAACCATTAACCATTTTTATTAAGACAAGAAGCAGAGGAATTCCCTATGAAACATTTTACCAAACAGTTTTTAACGCCCCTACTGGCCCTAACACTGATGTTGTTTGCCAACCTCAGTCATGCCGGAAAGTTCTATGCCTCAGATGGGGTAGCAATTAGAGGTTTTGACACAGTCAGTTATTTTACCAAAAACAAAGCAGAGCTCGGTAGCGACAAATTCAGCTACAAGTGGCACGAAGTGACATGGCATTTCAGCAGTAAAGAACATCTTGCGCTGTTTAAAGCTGCACCACAAAAATACGTACCACAATTTGGTGGTTTCTGTGCCTTGGGCGCAGCACATAATGGCGCGGTACCAACCGACCCCGCCACGTTTACCATTCATAAGGGCAAGTTATATTTGAATATGACACCACCAGTTGGCGTGACTTGGCGGTTGAATCCTGATTTTCATATCCAGCGGGCTGCTACGGCTTGGGAGAACGGGAGTATTACTTTTTATTGATTTTTTGAGGCTGTGGCCTTTGGACCCTAAGGTCAAAAGCTTCACACGGAGGCTCAGAGTAACGGAGGTTCACGGAGGAAAAAGACGAAAGGTGAAAGGTGAAAGGTGAAAGAGTAATAAAAAACTGCATCGCAACAGTCGAGAAAATTAGCTTTGTTATTCTTTTAATCTTTTCTCCGTGAACCTCCGTGTCCCCGTGTCTCCGTGTGAAGCTCTTGACCCCTAAGCCCTAGAAACGAAATCTCAGTAAGCCCGTTTGGTGGTATGAGATTTAATGATATTTTCCCATGGCAGGTTTTGGTCGCCAAGCACGAAAAAATCAGGGTTTTTCAACGACGGACGCTGGTTGTAGCTCAATGATTTAAATTCGCTATTGAGAATTTTACCACCGGCTTCTTCAACAATAACTTGCGGCGCGCCCGTATCCCATTCGCCAGTAGGGCCCACGCGTAAATAACAATCTGCCAACCCTTCGGCGACAAAACAGCTTTTTAATGCGCAACTGCCGTACTTTTCAAAACTCGGCTCAACATGTGAATGCAGATATTGCGTCACAGTCGTCAAATTTTGCACCCGACTGATGGCCAGTCGTACTTTGTTTGGATCAGGCCTTGGTGAAACCTGAATTCTTTGTGTGCCACTACTATCACGCTTGTGGCTGCCGTGACCTTTAACGGCAAAATATGTGGTGTCTTGGCATGGCCAATAAATCACGCCCAGTACAGGCCAACCATTTTCAACCAAAGCGATGTTTACCGCAAAATGACCACTGCGAGAAATAAACTCCTGCGTGCCATCAAGTGGGTCAAGCAGCCAATACCGTGGCCATTCTTTGCGAGTGGCAAATTCCACAGGCTCCATCTCTTCAGAAATAATGGGAATGTCAGGCGTTAATTGCGCCAACGCTTTGGTCAATATTTCGTTAGAAGCAAAATCAGCAGAGGTGACCGGGGTTTGATCTGACTTGGTCAGTTGTTCGTAATCACCGTGCTCATAAATTGTCAAAATTTGCTGTCCGGCATCCCGGGCAATCGCAATCGTATCTTCTAGCAAGTCGAACGCTAATGTGACTTTTTTATCCATGAGTATCAAACCATTTTTGAGCCAGTAATAAACCAGCAACACTGCGGGATTCAGAAAATTCGGGGTGTTCAAGCAATTCATCACTGCGTGACAATGACCAAGGGATCACTTCAAGCGGTTCGGGTTCATCACCCTCTAATGATTGTTCAAACAAATCAAAGGCCAATAGAATCGTCATTTTAGCATTGAAATAACCGGGTGCTAATGTCACTTCTTTGAGTTTCACCAGTTTATTAGCACCATAACCGACCTCTTCTTTGAGCTCTCGGTTGGCGGCTTGCTCAGGCGTTTCGCCCGGGTCAATTAGTCCTTTTGGAAAGCCTAATTCGTATTGATGCGTACCGGCAGAATATTCGCTGATTAACAGCATGGTGTCTGCGTCGAGCATAGGTATTATCATCACCGCCCCACGATTTGAACCTTTCATCCTTTCATACTGTCGCTCAACACCATTGGTAAATTTCAGGTGTAGGCCTTCTACCGTAAACAACCGGCTTTGCGCGACGACTTCGCTTGCTACAATTTCAGGTAATGTTTTTTGCCGCATAGGCTTCTTAAGCGCTTTTTGATAGTATTGGACTGATAGTGTTAATGATAAACCCAAACACCCTGATTAGAAAAGTAAAAATAACAAGTGGACGACATAACCCTAAGACTCTATGACTAATTTCTCTCAAATAGACACCGTTTTACTCGATATGGACGGCACCTTACTCGACCTAAACTTCGACAACCAATTTTGGCGCATTCATGTGCCAATGCGCTACGCCCAAAAACACCAATTACCTCAAGCCCAAGCCGACCAAATTGTGATGAAAGAATATGAAAAAGTCGCAGGTCAGCTACTGTGGTATTGCCTTGACTATTGGCAAGAAAAGCTCGATTTGCCCATTGTTGAGCTAAAAAAAGAACTCAAGCATTTAATCAAACTCCGCGAAGATGTGCCCGAGTTTTTACTTGCATTAAAGCGTGCTGGCAAGCGAGTTATCTTGGTCACCAACGCCCACCCTGACAGCTTGGCATTAAAACTAGAGCAAACCGAACTGGCCAAATACATGGACCAAATGCTCACCACCCATCAATTTGGTTACAGTAAAGAGAGCCCCGAGTTATGGCGTCAATTACAGCTATTTTTGGGATACAACCCGGCTCGTACATTATTCGTCGATGACAGCATTAATTTGCTTTATGTGGCACAAAAAGCCGGAATTGGCCATTTGCTTGGGGTGAAAAACCCTGACAGTCAAAAGCCAATGAATGAGATAACTGAATTCGAAGGTGTGAGTGATTTTCGTTCTTTGATTAGCGAGATTGATTGAGAGGCTAAATAGCCGTAGCCTCACCTGAGTCTATCTTCCTCAGTTCACGAATAAACTCCCCCATGGCTGAGCCTAACGATGTCACCAACTCAGCACAATTGACACTCTGTGCTTTCGCTGATTTCTCTATCAGCGAACATAACTCCGCCACCGTCACGCCACCAAGGTTGGCAGAGCCAGACTTGAGCTTGTGGGCACTTTTACGTAGTTCTTCCCAGTCATCGTTTGATGATGCCCTTTGAATTTGCGCCAGCGTGCCTTGTGATTCGTCTAAATAACGATTGATGATATTGCCTAAAATATTCTTACCACTCAATTGATTGAGGGTTTTAATGTTGTCGATTTTTTTCATGTCTAGCACCATCTCTGAAGGTGCGCTTGTTGATGTAGACGAAGGCACTCTTTGCTGTGATGGCTTGACCCTTCTGGCAGGGGCATTCTTGCTCGCTTCGAGCTTTTCTTCGCTAAGGTTGTGCTCAATAGCGCTTATCAGTTCTTGAATTTCGTAAGGTTTGGTTAGATGGTCTGTCATTTTAAAAGACAAACATTTCTCACGGTCTTCAGGCCTTGCATGTGCAGTCAAGGCGATAATGGGAATTTCTTCACGGCCCAGTTCAACTTCAATGGCTCTAATTTGTAACGATGCCTCATAACCATCCATTTCTGGCATCTGACAATCCATAAAAATCAGATCATAACTTTGCTTGCGAAACTTCTCACAGGCCTTCACACCATTTTCGACGATGTCGTAATTACAACCAATGTAATCGAGTATCACACGAGCGTAATCTTGATTGGTGAGGTTGTCTTCGGCCAACAAAATCGAAATATCGTGGAACTTAGTGATCTCAAGCGCGGCTTTGTTGCTTTGCCTGTTCGAATCTGAAGTCAAAGACTCGTGTTTGTTAATTGAGTTCATCACCTCAAACAATTCTTCGGTGATCACCGGTTTATACATCGCAAATTTGTCTTTGCCCACCCAATGCTGCGGAGTATCGACCAATGGCACAATAACCAACCCCGCCAAAGCCGGGTTTTGTTCAATCAACCGTTCAAACTCGCCATAATCGACATCACTGATGGCCGTATCAACAAACACCGCATCAAAAGGTTTGTTTGAATCATGAATCAGTTCACCAAGAAACGATGAGGCTTTATCAAAATTCTGACAGTCAATACCCCAATGTTCACAATACTGCATAAAGGTTTGCGGCAGTCGCTGATCAACACTGATTAACGCCACTTTTAACTTGTTCATGCCATTTGCGTGCTGATAGGCCTCTTTATCTTTATCGATGCACATTGGCAAAGTCAGTTTAACAGTAAATTTGCTGCCCACGCCCTTTTCACTGTCTAGTAATATCTCACCATTCATCAGCTCTACAATTTGCTTAGAGATAGTCAAACCTAATCCAGTCCCGCCAAAATGACGAGTGGTTGAAGAATCTTCTTGCTGAAAAGACTTGAATATCATGCTTTGCTTATCAGCATCAATCCCAATACCAGTGTCTTCAATTTCAAGGATTAAATCGGCCTCGTCTGCCCGCACAGACATTTGCCAACGTAATTCAACATAACCTGATTGGGTAAATTTAATCGCATTACTGAGTAGATTAAGTATCACCTGATTGAGTCGAATGTAATCAACCACAAAATATTCACAAGGCAAAATCGGCATATTGGCGCTAATTTCAATGCCTTTTTTACGTGAGTTTTCAGAAATAAGTTTTAGCAGCGATTCAAAATCGCGGCGCAGGTTAACTGGTGACGGACTAAAGACTAATTTACCTGCTTCGATTTTCGAAAAATCAAGAATGTCATTAATGATACTGACTAGGTTTTTGCCTGAGTTGCGTATGCTATTAACGTAAGGCACCTGCTTATCATCGAGTTGGCTGTAACCCAATAATTCTGCCATGCCCAAAATACCATTGAGTGGTGTTCTGATCTCGTGGCTCATGTTGGCCAAGAACTGCGACTTGGCCACATTGGCGCTTTCTGCGGCCTCTTTGGCCGCAACCAATTCGGTGATCATCACCTCTAAATCGTTGTTTGCTTTGTTAAGTGACTCAGTACGCTGTTCGACTTTCTCTTCAAGCTCAACACTGTGTTTTTGCAGCTCAGACGTCCAGTGTTGCGCCCTTGCCAATAGCTGGTTGAGGTTATTTTGAAGCGACCCCACCTCATCTTCACTAGTGACGTCGACTTTAAGTGAGTAATCTTGCAAATTAATCACTTGTTCGATAAAGCCAGATGTTGCGATAATAGGTTTAGTGATGGATATCGTCAACCTTCTCGACAAAATATAGGCAAACAAAATCACAAAAATAAAGACCGCCGATGACACCACAATCTCTTGCTGAATCAACTTGCTAGACAGCTCATCGGTAGTGCCAATGATAAGATAACCCAACACCGCCTTTTCAACGATAAGCTCACTCAACACATAACGCACGCCGCTGCTAGTAGTACCGGTGCCAACATCGCCAACGGGCGACCTGATAAGTTTTCGCATTTCCATGTCATAACGTTCATCGCGGGCATGACTGGCAAATTCCTCCCCCGCTTCGTCGAGCAATACGGCAAAAGAAATCATCGGGTTGTTTTGCATGTCGGATAACAACACTTGGGCCGACGAATTGTGATTAAACAACAATGAGGCCTGTAGGTTTTCGTCTACCGCAACGGCCAACGATTCAACACTGCTCACTTCAATACCACGAAATATCATGACATTTTTGATCAAATTAACAATGGTGGCCGCCGACAAAGCCAATGTGCAAGACAGCACGATAAACGCCAATGTTTTGTTTTTAATCGATCTAAAATGAAACATACACGATCTCCTAGTCCGATAATCTTAATAGCGAGGGATGAACCTTAAGGCTCATATCATTTAGCAGAGACTTATTTAGCTTAAATCGCAGTTTATTGCCTTTTTGAGTGAACTGTAGCAAGCCACCAATGCGCAAAAACGCTCGATGGTCGCCCATGGTCAAAATCGGCAAAGATTCGAGCTTTGAAAAAACAAACGACAGTTGGGGCAAAGTAATACTCTTGGAAAAATAAATAGCACTACAACGGCGCAATACATCGATATCAGGAATTTGTTCATAATGCCTACCTACCGTAATGTAACCCGTTTTTTGATCAAGACCGGTGTCTTGTTCGAGCGAAATAAACGGGCTTTTACCCACAACACAAATGCTGATCACAGGGTTCACTTTGGCTTGTGGCCAAGTAATATAGCGCACAATATAAGTGATATAAGACCAACGTAGGTCTTTAACTTTGGGCTTTGCCACAACCGCACAAGCGCCGATGATGAGCAACAGACTCAACATCGCGGTGATGGCCTTAGTTAAACCTTTCATCTAAAATTTCACATCAAGGCCGAAGCCAAAGCGGCGTTCGGTTTTGCTAATAATAGAATTTGGAAACTCTCCCAACCACAATTCGCCACGCTTACGCAGCAAATTATTGGCGCTGAAAGTCAATTTTTTGTCTGAGGTTAATTGATAGACACCGATGATATCTAGTGTGTGATAATGGTCATGAAAATCGCCGACTGCTTGCAACAGCGGCAATGGGTCATCGTCAATGCCACTGAGATATTTGTGACGCAAACGAACATTCATATCTTGCGTTACTCGCCAGTCTAACTGCATACCAAACTGGTGTTTAGCCGTCATATTTACCGACATTTCGAATGCATGCCCATTGGTAAAAGGTTTATTGATTTGATTCAAGTAAGCGTAATTAGCCGTCACGTTTAGTGTCTGTGACAAGCGGCTGAACCAACTTGCTTCAAAGCCGTTAACCGTCAACGCTCCCCCATTTGAAAAAAGATTTAACTGCTCTACCCTGTCGTTTTCACTACAGTTGGGCGGTTGCAATCCGTTGCTGGCACAAAATGGCCCCACGTTCGACAATGAGCGAACATCATCGTAATTATTGTGAAAAGCGACCAAATCAATGCTGTTAGATTCATCAATGTTGGCCCTGAAACCTAACTCAAAAGAGGTGAGTTTCTCTTTCACAAAGTCACGATTACCCGAGGTGAATAACTCATACACCCAAGGACTTGGGTTATTCACTGAGTTGGGTTCAAAGGTAATTAACGGAATTCTAATCGCGTGTTCAACAATTGAAGGCACTCTGGCCGAGCGCGATAATGCCGCCCATATTTTAGCGTCTTCACTCACATCAAAGCGATAACGCAACGTTGGCAACCACAAGTCTATCTTATAGTCAAAATCGGAGTCTTTATCAGTGTGGTTATGCGATTCAAATTTAGCGCCAAAAATCAGAGCATGGTTTGGATGAAGACGCCACTCATCTTGAACATATGCACTGAGAATTCGGGTCTGGGTATCGCTTTCATTTGAGCCGTCAACCATCGCAAATGCGCTGCCCGCATCAAAAAGAATATCGTGCTGGCGTGCACCTACACCCACCACAATTTGATGTTGCTGCCATTTGTAATTGGTATCAAAATCGACATTGCTCATACGGTCGTCAATACGGTAATAATCACTGTCACGCTCACTGTCTTGAATCTGAGCAGACAGCGTAAAAGCCTTGTCGGTCGACATTTGCCGCTGCCATTGAAAACTCAAATTGGCATTAGCATTGGTGATTGGAATCGCATTGACATCGACCCGTGAGGTCGTAAGCCCGGGGTCTTTAGCTGACTGGTGAGTGTAGTCACCCGAAAGCACAAAAGAATCACGGCCGACAAAATGCTCCCATTTGGCACCCACCGTATTAGAACGCCAACTGTCATCCAGTGGTCCGTCGGCAACATCGTAATCATTGCCTCTAATGTCTTTGCTTTTGGCGTAAACCCGGGCATAACTTTGACTGGTGATCTCACCACCAAAACGCAGACCAACATCATATTTGGTGTGCGAACCACTATTGGCATAAAACTGTGCGCTTTCGTTATCTAGCGTCGACTTGGTAATAATGTTGATAATGCCATTAACAGCATTGGCTCCCCATACAGTCGACCCCACGCCACGGATAACTTCAATCCGTGCAATATCAGGCACAAACAAATCCAATTGCTCCCAGAAAACCCCAGAAAACAACGGCGAAAACAGACTGCGCCCGTCAATCATCACCAGCATTTTATTTGAAAAAACACTGTTGAACCCACGAATACCCATGCTCCATCCGCTAGATGACGTTTGGGCAATAAACAACCCAGGCACCATTTTAAGCAATGACGGCAAATCGGTGGCACCCGACTGGGCAATGTCTTCTTCGCTAATAATGTAGGCTGATGCTGTCACTTCACTCAAGTCTTGCTTGAATTTGCTTGACGAAACCATCTCGGTATTCATCAGGTCTTCAAACGACAGCTCATTTGGCGAGTCGCCACCTTGGGCATAAACCGAAGTGGTGAATATCAAACACGCCAAAGCCAAACTGCTGAACACGCCTTTGATAACGGATAAAACTTTCACTGCATCCCCTTTGTTCACTTTAACTTATCGTCAAGATTGCAAAAATGCCACAAAGTCGTCAAACACCAACGGCCTAGCATAAATATAACCTTGCACATAATCACAATGATTTTGCTTGAGAAAGGCCAATTGCTCGGTGGTTTCGACGCCCTCGGCGACAATCTTCATATTGAGTTTTTTACCCATGACTATCAAAGTTTCAATCAACTTTTTATTGCGCGGATCGTCAAAGGTACTGATAAACGACTGATCTATTTTAAGCGTATCGATATTAAACCGGGTAAGGTAACTGAGCGACGAATAACCGGTGCCAAAATCATCAATAGCAATAGAAAAACCCAGCTCGCGTAATTGATTAAGCTGCTTTGAGGTGTAGTCAACATCATCAATTAACACATTCTCAGTAATTTCGAGTTCAAAATTGCTCGGTTTCAAATCAACATTTGATACCTTGTCGACAAAGAAATTGACCAAATTTTGTTGGTGACTGAATTGCTGTGGCGAAAGGTTAATGGCCAGTGTCACATCTAAGCCAAACTCATGATACAAACGGCTATTGAGCTCACAAGCCTTTTGAACAATCCAGCGACTAATATCAAGAATGACTTCGTCTTGTTCGGCTATCGGAATAAACTCCCCGGGTGATACAAAGCCCAAATCTTCATTGGTCCAGCGAAGTAATACCTCAGCGCTGAGCACCGAAGGTTCATCAACACACAGCTTCGGCTGAAACACCAAATGAAATTCGTTTTTGTCGAGCGCCTTGCGTAGGTTTTTTTCAATCTGGAGTTTTCGCTGGGCCTGCTCATTAAACGAGGCCGAATAACAACTGATATGATTGCCCGACTGTTTAGCCAGATTGGCCGCTTGTCCTGCCATTTCAATCAATTTAACACTGTTAGATGAATCATCTGGGAAAAATGCGATGCCCACCGACAAAGAAACATATATTTCGTGATGTTCAATATCAAACGGGTCGACCACCATGTCTTGCATCAACTGGGCAATGCGAAAAGCCTCGTTGCTGTCGCTCAGGTGAGTCAACATAATGGCAAATTCATTCTCACTGAACCGTGACAACCGATAATGCCCGGGGCTTGCCCCGTGTTCACCCTGAAAAATATGACGCAGGCCTTCTTTCATGCGCTTGCCCACTTTAACCGTCAACTGATCGCCAACCTTTAAACCAAACGATTCATATATTTTTGAAAAGCGGTCGATGTTCGCAAATAACAACGCGACTTTGTCGCCGTTAGGATTGCTTGCGGTCAAACAACGCTCCAACTCATCTTCGAGATAGCGGCGGTTAGGCAGCCCCGTCAGTTGGTCGTACATCACTAAATTAAGAATACGTTGTTCATTGGCTTTGCGATCAGAAATATCTCGCAGTAAAACAATCACTTCGTTGTTTTGACTGGCGGCAATTCGAATTTCGATGTGATTGAGTTTGCCGTTGAGCCATAAAGACTCTTCAAATTGCTGACGACTAAAATTGTCGGTTTGCTTACCAGATTGGCCGCCAAACTGAACTTTTAGTAAAGCCTTAACCATTAACACCAAGGCGCAACCCTCAAGGTTGCCAGTTTCAACGCAATTATCAGAAAATAAATGTTGTTGCCGGCCGGTATGAATGTCTTTGGCGCAGAAAGTTTCGTCAAATTGAATGACGATGTCAGGAATGGCACTAAATAGCGTTTTTTCGCGCTCGTTGCGTTCTTTTATCTCACTGAGTGCGCGGCTACCTTTGAGGTAATAAAATACTCGATGACCTAGAATTGGCCACGAAATGGGTTTAACGATAAAATCATCGGCGCCTACTGCGTAAGCCTTTTCTATTGACTCAACGTCATCCATGCCGGTAACCATGACAATGGGCACGGTTAACTCAGGAAATTGACTGCGCATCAACTCACAAGCGGTAAAACCATCCATTTGCGGCATATCCACATCAAGCAAAACAATATCGGGACGGTGTTTTATAAATGCCTCAACCGCTTCAAGCCCATTTCTCACCGGTATAACGGCAAACTGGTTTATCAGCAGAGTTTGTTCCAACAGCATTAATTGCGACTCATCATCGTCTGCAATCAGTACTGTGGCACCTTTGTCTTGTTGCAACCAACCCATAGTTTTTTAACCAACCAACAGTCTTGTAACCTACCCATAGTTTTGTAACCCATGGCCTAAAAACCGACTAGGAATACGAGGTAAATTAGATCATTTTACAAATCATAGTACTTTTTGACTACGGCAATCGTATTAATTAACTAAAAAAGTGTGTCAATTGGTAATTTTGAGTTGAAAGCTCGAAAAAACAACATTTACACCAGTGAAACTGCCCATAAATCGCGATGTTTACCGCGCATCAATGCCCTGAACCGACCCAAAAATGCGCGACCTTACGATTAATCGAACGTGGCGACATTTTGCCTGCCCAAACCATCAATTTATTGCGAAAACCGGGGATCACAATGGCTTTTTTGCGATTTTCCAGCGCAGATTTAACCACATCTTGCACATTCATCGCCCCAGCCTTAAATAGATTGGTGTCGTTCATCGCCGCCACATCAGCAAATTCGGTCGCTGTCGCCCCGGGACATAACACACTAACGTCAACGCCATCGGTTTTGAGCTCTTCATGAATCGCCTCAGAAAACGACAGCAAAAATGCTTTAGTCGCAAAATAGATAGACATGTTAGGCCCACCTTGAAAAGCAGAAGTAGAACCCACGTTAATGATAAAAGAAGGTTGGTTTTGCGCCAAATAACTGCGCTTAAGTGCAGGAATAAGGCGATGACTTAAATCAACTACGCAGGCCACGTTTAATTGCAACATGTTAAGCTGACGCTGCAAATCAACCTGATCAAACTTACCCAACTCACCAAAACCAGCATTATTGACCAAACCTTCAAGTTGCCAGCCTTTATCAGCAATATGGTTGGCGACTCGCTCGCAGGCACCCGGTTCAACCAAATCTTCAGCAATAACTTCAACCTTTACCTGACATTTATCAAACAATTGCCCAGCTAATGCCTCTAGTCTTTCTTTGCGCCGTGCAACCAAAATCAAATGGCACCCTTGTTGGGCCAATTGTTTGGCAAACTCCTCGCCTATACCGGCACTGGCACCGGTGATCACCACGTATTTCATTGCAAAGCTTCTTTTTCGCTATTTGTGCCTGTATTAAAAGGAAGTCGAGGGTGAATTGCAAACTTATTTGATATTAGTGAGGTATATGACGGGACGATAAAGTTTAGAACGGGTAGGTAGGATTTCCAAGAAGTATGAGGAGGCCCGAACGGACCTCCCAAATCTATCAAATTACAATGCATCTCCTTGTTCATCGGTTGCAATTAGCGGGTTATCATCCGGATAAGTCGCCGTATCATTATCATCAATAATCCAAGGTTGCAGACAATCACGGTCCATCACACATGGGTCAGTCAAGGCTTCAAGGAATGCCACCAGCTGCTGGACTTCACCATTGTTTAACCGGGCATTACCCGGCAATGGTGCTCTACCGACATTACGGTCGTTACGAGCTGCGCCAAGTCGAGCCAAAGCAGCTTGTGAGTTGGCAAATGCCGCAGGGTAAACGGCTGCGCAATCCAATCCATTTTTCTCTATTAAACCCGCCACTTGTGCGCTTTGACACAAAGCCGTTTGATTAGCAACGTATGGTTGGCCGTTAACGACACCAAATAATCGCTCAACAGAGCCTCGTGGATTGCTGTAATGACGAACCACCTGATCAAGCGTTTCGTAGGCTCCACTGTGACCATAAGGGGCAGTAGCGGCAACGTTCAACAAACTGGCTGTACGAAAGTGATAGCGATCACGTTCATTACCGCTAACATGTTCACGACCAAAATCATCGTTCACACCAGCACCGCTGTCATCACCGGCACCCGGGCCAATCTGTGGAAAGGCAGTTAAATGATGACGACCATCTGAGAATGTTGGTCCGTTGTGACAACCTGCACAACCGCCACCACCTTGGTTACGTGGCGTAAAGAACAATACTGCGCCCGATTTTTGCTGGTCGGTCATTGCACTGTCATCACCACGCAGATAGGCGGTCCATGGGTTATTGATAAACGTCATAGAACGCTCATATTCACCAATGGCATCGGCGATGCGGTCGAAATTAATTTCGCCATCTGGATATGCTTGATTGAACAGCACCGGCCAGCCTGTGTTGTAATCGCTGTTAGAGTTATCGAAGCGTGCTGACAATTGCGTTCGCAAGGATTGATTGTTGTCGCCTGCGGCAAACTGTCCGCGCATTTCACTAGCCGAAGTCACAGGAAAACGAGCCTGTGCAGCCGGTAAACTGGTGCCTTGTGGCAGGTTTTGATCTGGCTGTCGACGACCATTAGCATTCACAATAGAATCTGGTGTAACGATAGCATCTGCAATACCGTTGCTGCCCTGTGTTGGATTAATGGCTTCAACACGGCTATCCCAGAATAAACCTCTGTCGATTAAACCAATGTTAAACACCGTTGGTGAGTTACGACCAATGACTGGGCGATTGGCGTTGTTGTTGTCGTGGAAACGACCGTGCCCGAGTAAATCAGGGCTGGCGATGTCATTGCTGTTTACCGCATTAACACCTACAGGCAAAGACAAATTGTCACCACCACCTAGGGTTGGATGATGGCATGAAGCACAAGACGTATCATCTTGACCACCGAGATTTTTAGCGAAAAACAAAGACTTACCTAACTGCGCCATAATATCGTTGATATTGGGCAGATTACGGTTAGTGGTTGGATCAACATTAAGATTGCGCTGATCAATGATGTTTCTCAACTGAGCATTAACATCGCCCGGAGGAGGAGGATTACCACCACCGCCGCCACCCGGTGGAGGATTACCGCCACCACCGCCGTCACCCGGTGGAGGATTACCACCACCGCCGCCACCCGGCGGAGGATTACCACCGCCGCCGCCGCCCCCAGGTGCATTACCGCCGCCCGGTGGTGGATTACCACCGCCATCGCCACCACCCGGTGGTGGATTGCCGCCACCGGGTGGACGTCGACCGCCCCTGTCAGTGATTTGTTCGTTGGTTTGGTTGGCTGTTTTTAAAGCTGGGTTGAAGGAAAGAGAAATTGCCTCAGATAATTCTTCGGCAGAAACATCGGCCGCCATAACTGCTGTGGAATTGCCACAGGCTAAAGTTAAAAGACCGGATAATAATAGCTGCTTTGAGAGTTTTGCTTTCATATTATTTACCACTTATATGCTTTGAGTCCAAGTCGGTCCCGGCCAAATTCCTCCGGGATACCATTGATACTAGAGCGCAATTGTGCAAGCAAATGTCAGCAAGTGTGCAAATAACGTGCAACGAATCAATGAATATAAATTCAACTTAGTTAAATAATACCAACAAGTATTCAACCAAAACATGCATTGGATATATCAGCAACAAAACAAGGCTGGAAATTGATCAGAATGTTGTCATAATAATGAAATAGATTCATGCTTGAGATAATAATAACAATGTTTAAACAATTGCCCCCACTCAAATCATTACTGGCCTTTTGCGCCGCATCACGCTGTAAAAACTTCAGCCGAGCCGCCGAAGAATTATTTATCACCCAAAGCGCAGTGAGCCATCAAATCAAAAATCTTGAGCAATTTCTTGGTCACAAATTGTTTTATCGTGAGGGTAACCACCTGCAATTAACCGAAGAGGGTAAAACCTTTGCCGCTGCGGTTAACCCAGCTTTTGATCAAATAATATCTGGGGCCAAAATGCTCACAGGCACTCAAGAAGATGCATTACAATTTGGTGTTTCCAGTGCCTTTGCCGTTCATCGTTTAACGCCGGAGCTAAGCGACCTTAACAAGCGTCAACCGCAATTAGACCTTCGTTTACGCATGTTGACCTGTGAAGACAATCTGGCGGCTTTAGACTTAGACATTATTCTAACCAACCAGCCATTTAAACATGTAGCCTATGAGTGTGAATCACTAAAAATAGAGCGTTACTTTCCGGTAGCCAGCCCACCTGTTGCCGAACTGCTCCAAGGTATGAGTGCGCTGCATTGGCCAGAGAAAACTCGACTGATTGATTTACAAGGCATAGACAGTTGGGACGATTGGTTTGGTCATCAGCAGCCCGAGTTCACCAAACATAACAATTTAATTTTTGGTCATACCTTACTGATGCTCCAAGCAGTACTCGGTAACCAAGGGGTCGCGTTGCTAGGTGAGTCATTAATTGTCAACGAACTGGCATCTGGTGCACTGGTGAAACTAGCTCAATCGCCGTTTAGTTTTGGCGATGATGGTTTTTACTTTTGCTGGCACAAAAGGCGTCAACATGACAGCAACATTCGAATCGTCAAAAACTGGTTGATAGGATTGCTGTCGTAAAGCCCTTGTTTGTATAGCTATGAATACTGTTCATAGCCATTAAAACAACTCACTGGCTTTAAACCGGCCTTGCCCGTAACCTCAATCCATCAACCAAAAGATGGAATTAATTATGCGTAAAGCCCTTGTTATCACCGCTCACCCCGACACAAACTCATTTAATTTTGCCTTGACCCATCAGGCTCGCAAAGCATTAACCCAACTCAATTGGCAGGTAACAGTCAGCGACTTACACCAAATGGATTTTGATGCCCGCATGGGTCCGCACGACTACCCTGCTCTACCTACTGACTTTGAAGGCACGCTCGCACAAAAGCAGCAACACGCTCTTGTGCATCAATTGTTTTGCCCACAAATCGCTGTAGAACAACAAAAATTGCGACAAG
>CALKGI010000242.1 GCA_938085045.1 uncultured Alteromonadaceae bacterium | reverse complement strand
ATCCAACTCTGCCGCTAACTGCTTAAGTGTCATTGAGCTATCTAGATATACGGCATCGGTGTCTAACTTTTCAAGCAGTTGCTTTTCAATGTCTTGTTCATCGCTTTTATTAATTCTTTTGGCTAATGATGTCAGGTTAGTTTTTGACACATGCACTTTTAACCCGTCTTTTTTATACCCCATAAAGCCTAAGTAATAAGTCACAAAAGCCAGCAGTAGGTTGAAAAAACGCCACCTGTACATTGGCTCTTCCATCATCAGGTTAAAAGCACTCATTAATTGATTAATCATCAATACAGTGGCCAATATTGCACTCCAAAAAATAAGGCTGTTAAGCCAACTGTATATTGGAAAGGTTTTATATTGTTTGAACTGTTTTAGCCAAGTCAAATAGGCGGTTATTTTTTTATAACCCAAAAACACATAAGTCAGGGTTAACACAACAATCAGGTAATCTTCAATGAGGTTCGATAAATCGAAATATAGCAAAACGCCGAGTTGCCTTTTGGCTTGCATAGTTTCTTCACCCAATGCCAATAGATAAAGCGATATGTCATACACACCGTACAGTAAACCCGGTAATAAATGCCAAAGGTAGTTTCTTTTGAATGCAAAGTCGTTTTCGGTTAAAGACAATATATAGAGGTAAACCAATGCCGGTAATAATAGTTCCATACCTACCGGAAAATACCTGAAAACTGGCGTGTTCCATAATCCTGACGTGTGTAACAGCACCTTGCAATTGGCTATGCAAAAAACCAATACGGTAATGCCCAAAATCCGTTTACTTTGTTGGTTTTCTTTTGAGGTTAACAGCAAAATACTGGTCACTAGGCCTTGGCTAATGCCGATGATAATTAAAATTTCAAACAGTGTGAATGAAGCTGCCACGATAGAATCGTCTCTAATTTGTGAGTTTACTTAAGCCTTTGCGCAAATGGGGCGTTCGGCAAGAATACTTTAATCGACTATTGTATCTGTGGTTTGCATCGTAAGCCAATGCCGTCTTTGTATATGATATTTTTGATGCCATGGGCATTTGGTTCTACTTTTTGAATTGTGATTTTCACAATATTGTTGACGCGATCACAAGTGTACAAGTTATTGGTTTTAAACCCTGATGAGCTCTGGACATCAAGCGGAATTGCGTCTAATCTGCATGCGTCCAAATGACTTAAGTTTAATGACTCAGATATAAACGATATTAAGAAGGTTTTCGATGAAAGAGCAAGTTAGTCAAGTTGAGCAGCTGTTTGAGAAGAAAAAATATAAAAAAGCGCTATTACTGTTAAAAAAAATCAATAAAAAGCAACCCAGCTTCAGAACGCTTAATTTGACCGGTTCTTGTTATTTCTATGATAAAAAATATGCACAAGCCAACCTGTATTTTGCACAAGGATTGTCGTTAGCTGCAAATGACAGTGAAAAAATAGAAGAGTTTATTAATCTCGCCAATACTCAACTTAAGCTCAATAATCTCAGCAAATCCATTGAGCACTACTTGTCTTTGTTAGCGATAGATAGTTCGATTGAAACCGCAAAACATAGAGCTGCAATGTGCAGCATTGCCAATTTACAACAAAACCATCAAATCATTAATGAATACGCACCACAATTATTGATGTTAATTGAGTATGCTGACGCAGCTCTGCATTCATTGTTGCAGGCAAATTTGTTGCTGCCAGATAATGAAAAGAACATCGACCTTTATCTCAATAAACTCAATGCACAAATGAAGACTTTTGATTCAGCCAACGCCTTGCTTTTTCTTGAATTAGGGTTAACTTGTGAAAATCAAAAGCACATCAATAAGTTGAATGATATTGTCGGCAAAAAGTTTTCGCATGAAAAATGGTTCCAAGATTTTTGTGCGCAACAAGACACAGCCAAAAAAGCTCGCTCACGAAAAACCAAGTCAAGCAAAGTTATCAAAATGCCAAAAGAACGTGTTGTTGGCGACAATATCGAACTCGTTGGCCTAGTTAATGCGCTTTTCAAGCAAAATGAATTATTGGGCGCTAAGTTTCATCCCAACCTCAGAGTGATTGAAACCAACGGGGCACTTTGTGTAAAAGTATATAATCAAACCGATAGCAATCAAAAGCTACTCGATGTTCCCGCAAGGTGTATGCCTTTATTCAGAGATTTTACTTTTGAATTGGATGCTGACAACAATCTAGTCTCAACTCCAATCGAACATCCAATTAATCCTGATGCTATTAATGTGATGTTATTACTGCAAAAAATTTATAACTGTTGTAATAAAATCACTCATTGGCAACAAACTTTTCCTTTTATCGCTTTAAAAGAATTCCCTCCATTGTTGCTAAAGCTTGTCGCAGGAAAACCCCAGAGTGCGAAGATTCGGTCTTTTTATCATTTATTGGAAGATAAAAAGTTTGACGAATTAACCATCAAGAGCTTTTTAGGCTCTCGTGAATGTAATTACAAACAAGAAGAGCTAAAAAAAGGCGGCATTGTTAGTACACAACCCAGTGAATCCGGTTTACTTTCTGTTATCGATTTTTTGAATCATAAAATAGGTAGTCGTAAATATACATATCATAATGGTAGTGTTTTCGTGTCGGGATTAGCATGTCAAACAACCCAAGAACTGTTTGTAGAGTATAATCATTACGACCCTTTGCTTACCTATTTAGTCTATGGTTTCGTTGATTTAGATTCTCCTTACATTTTCAGCGTGCCAATAGACTTAACCTTGTTCAATGGAGATAAAATAGAGGTTTCTGGTAACACGGCGATTATTAAAGATGATATGGTGCCCGATAATCTTAAACACCTCAGGATATATTTACCCGAAGTTTGTACGCAATCAGACGGGTTAGTAAAGGTTGATAAAGTGGTGATACCAAACACCAATGAAAGTCACCTGTTGCGTGAAGTATTAACTATCATGCTCAATACCATCAATACCCAAGGTATTTATGCGAACGAGCAAGCCGTTGCACAAGAGGTATTGCGTTTAGAAATACAAATTATTGCTAAAAATATGGCTTACTGGCAAGAAGTTCAAGCGTTATTCGATGCGGCTAAGTTAGAAGGTACCGCTAAGCACAGTTCAGCGTTGCAGGATGTGCAGCAGTTAATTGAGTTTTTCAAATCGCATTATCAAAAATACAGCGCAAAACTTGGTATTACACTGTTTTAAATTGATTGCCTTTGTAGGGTAGCGTTAATACGAAAAAGGGATAGCCTGCGGGTTATCCCTTTTTTATGCTTTTCTACAAAAGGTGATTAGCCTTGTGCTGGCGGTGGCGTGCTGTTAGAAACTGGCGTATTTGTTGGGTCATACGAGTAAACTGTACCGTCGGCACCACCGGCTTTAAGGTCTGTTTTGAGTTTGAAGCTTACTTTTGCCGCTTGGTTTGCTTTTGAATCGTTTTTCATTAATCTTTCCTCGTTACTGTGTATTAGGCTGTAATTGCCGCGTTTCCGTTTGAATCTGCAATCAGGTTATCACCGGACTTCTAATCCTGTCAATGTGTGAAAAACAACCGCTTTTGTCGGTTTTTGAGCGTTTTGTCCTAAAATTGTAATTTAGAGGCTATTTTCAATAGCTTAGTCAGTTAATTAAGGCCGCAGATTGACATAAAAACTTCTCATTTAATTTGCCATACATAGGTATGAAAACGAATGCATGGGTTAAATGAATCCATATTTGTGCCAAAGATATCTCAAATATCCTGCCGCGATATTTTTGAGTTATATTGCTTACTCATTCAAACTTGACAGTCACTTTAATTTCGGCAAAAGTGTCATCAATCAAGTTAAGCAAGAAATCCCTTTAAATGAAGTACTTAATTCCCTTGTGTTTAATCTCGTCGTTAGCGTTGGCTGAAGAGCCCGTTAAAAACCCTGCTATTGATGCATGCCATCAAGCTTTAATCACTGAAGACGACAGCGTTAGCGCAATTCCGCTTTGTAAAGCACAGGCCGAGAAGGGCGATAAACTGGGCCATTTTTATTACGCAATGGCGATTATGTTGGAGCAGTTACCTTTCAAAACAGCGATGCATACGGGCAAAGCTTGGCATGGCTCAACGGTTTCTCTTACCGATGAAGACATAAAGTGGATAAAAGTTGTCGAAAAACAGCTACAACTGTCGGGCGACAAAGGCCACGGTGAAGCTTATTACCAATTGGGTCAATTGCTTATTCACACCAAAAACGTTAAAAAACTGAATAAGGGCAGTGTTAAAAAACGTCATAAAAAAGGCCTGTTTTACTTTGTAAACGCTGCCGATGGCGACAACAAAAACGCTATCGCTGCGCTAAGCGAATACGTAAAAAGCAAAATGGAAGGTGGTAAAATTCCGTTAAGATATAGTCATTATTTGTCTTATGTTCAAATGGATTGGCAACAACAAGGTAAAAAAACCAACCATCATTACGGGGCCTACGAGACTTGGTTGGCACAAGTAGAGCAAAGCCAGCTTGAGCCTGAAAAGCTAAGTCGAACAACATTGGCTGAAATGGCCAAAGACTACGAAAATGGTTATTTTTTGTATAAAAACGCCGAAATGGCAGTAAAGTTGTATCAAATGGCCGCCGACAGGGGTGATGCTTTTGCGCAATATAAGGCGGGTGATTTGTTATATTCGTCTAAACCTGCCGAAGCTGTTAATTACTTGCATCAGGCGGCTGCTAACCAATCGGGCGATGCAATGTTGAGGTTAGGCGACCATTTTGGCTGTCAGGGAAAGAAAAAGCAGGCTTTGCATTGGTATGACCAAGCGCTTGCTAAGGGCAACGACTACGCTGCCGACGAAAAGGCAACGCTGCTAAAAACCGGCAAACCCAGTCAGTGTGATTAGGGTCTATTGTTGTTATCTGTGCCTGTGGAGGCTTTAAAAACCCTCCGGTTTTGGCAGGTTACGTACTCACGTTTGCCAATAAGGCTTTTGAACAACCATTCGATTAACTTCCACCACTGCCAAATTTGTCATACCATAGCCGCCAATTTCTTCACCTTTGTATTTTAAAAGCTCACAACTTCACTAAGGCATAAAAAATGACAATCCAAAGAATTCAAACCAAGCAGCGCATGAGCCGTATCGTTAAACATAATGGGGTGATTTACCTGTGTGGGCAAGTTTGTGCTGATGCAACAAAAGGCATGACCGAACAAACTCAAACCATGTTAGACAAAGTTGACAGCTTACTTGCTGAGGCAGGCAGTGACCGTGAACACATCTTGTCAGCCACTATTTACATTAAAGACATGAAGTATTTTGCCAAGATGAATGCGGTTTGGGATAGTTGGGTTCCTGAAGGTCATGCACCAGCTCGTGCCTGTGTTACTGCAAGCATGGCGCGCGAGGAATTGTTGGTAGAGATTTCTGTCGTTGCAGCTGAAAAATAGTTGCGACTTAAATAGGAATGTAAATGGGCGAATTTAAAGCGCGCCCATTTTAATCAAGTTGGCTAATCAACCTTAGTTGCCAACGTGTCATGATGGCTCGACATCAACGAGCGTAAATAAAGCCCAATGGTCGAACGGCTTTCAAAGCCTGCATCGGTTGCGGCTTTTGCAAAGGTTTGTTCAGGTAAATCTGGGTCGGTGGCAAAGGTTTTTAAATCTTTGTAAAATCCCACGGTAAAGACATCTACATCACTGCCGAAGGTGGTGGTAAAGATCACGTTACCGTCTCTTAATGTGGCGTGATAATAAGCGTTTTCCATTTCTCTTTGTTTGATGAGTTCGGCCAATTTATTGGGCGCTGCATGAAACATTTCTATGTGATACAAACCGTTCGTTTCACCGCTTTTACGCAGTTTAGACCAACTTTGCTCTGATTCGGCCAAAAACGAATGTTGAAAAGCCATTGGCGAGTTGAATTTTAATTCGGTTGCCGGATTTTTTGGCGCTGGGCCTAGCAGCATCAAATCCCAATGGTCGCCTTGACTGTGACGCATGATGATCAGATTGCCATTATTGGCTTTTCGCAGTTTTTTGGTTTCTTCAAGTAAGGGTCCAAGGCTGCCCGGGTCTGCTTTTAACAAAGTAATTCTATAAAGTTCAGCGGCTTGGGTCGTTAAGGCAAAGAGTTGGCAAAACAATAGGCCAATAACAATTAGTAGGTTTTTCATGAAGGAGTCCGGTTAGGTTTTTGTAGACAACGATAATCGCAAAAGTATCCGCCTTTGTTTTAACTGTGTCTATCTTTTTGTTAATTCTCGTAGAGTCCGTTTTTGCGGGCAAAATGAATCAACTCTACTACCGAGTGAATGTCGAGTTTTTGCATTAGGCTGACTCTATGGGTATTCACTGTGCTGGCCGAACGGTGCAATTTTTCGGCTATTTCGGTGTTGCTGTGGCCCTCAACAATTAATTCAAATACCTGAAATTCTTTGGCGCTAAGCATGTTGGGCGTAGTGGTCAGTGATTGCTTAATGGTTGGCGAGATAAAACTTTGACCCTGTTCGAGCGCATCAAGGGCGATTAGTACATCATTAATATCACTTTTTTTACTGACCAGTGCGCGAGCGCCCATAGATAATAGTTGCGAAAACAGCACGGCAGAATCGAGTCCACTCAAAAAAACGACTTTGAGATCTGGCCTATACTGGGTCAAATAAAACAGAAAGTTGACCGGGCCATCACCGGGCATTCTACAATCGCACACCACCACTTTGGCATCACAGTCTTTGACAAGCGTTTTTAGTTGGTTAAAATCTTCGGCTTGCGCGACAACTTGGTGGCCGCTGCGCTGAAGGTGGTCGGCCAATCCCCGGCGCATTAGCGCGTGGTCATCGGCGAGCAAAATGGTGTTTTTGGGTGTGTTGATACTGCTCATAACGAAAAATCCTTTTCAAGGAAACACAATTGAAAGTCAAGGTTAGCGTATCGCCTCATTTTTTACAATTATCTGCTTTGCTGTCGTGGCATACGTGCTTGCTGGCTTGCGTCTTAGTGTTGTTTAATGCAGCAGCTCACGCCAACGAACCGGCTGTTTATAACAAAGAACCAAGTGCTGTTCATCAGGTTAATCAGCGAAGTTATTTGATAGACCCATCAGGTCAATTAACTGCAACCGAAGTGGCGGCAATGCCCAGTACGCAGTTTACAACGCTGGGCCCAACTACTCAGTTTGGTCAGACTGACGCCTCATTGTGGTTGCGCCTAACCTTCGAAAACCCGTTGAATACCCCATTGACCTCAATGCTTGATACGGCCAATTTTGTTGTAGAACACGCTACCGTTTACAAGCTAAACCCCAACGGTTCGTTGAGTTTGCTTTATGACCAGTCTGGCTTCAATACCTCAGCTGTGCTGCAAAACAAACGCCGGTTTGCCTTGCCTATCGAATTGGCACCCAAAGCCGTTCAAACGCTATTAATTGGTTATCGGTCGCAGTTTTATACACATCTGCATTTGCAGTTTAAACCCATTGATCAATACCTTGGCGATTATCGGGTACAAATGGCCTCAACGATTGCATTGGTGGCGATACTGGTTTTCTTGTGCATCATTAATCTGTTGCTTTTCTTTGCTTTGAAAGAGCGTTTTCATCTTTATTATATCTTGCAGCAACTGTTAACTGTTGCCCTGTTGCTCAGTGAAGCGGCTTGGTTTGGCGGCGACTTTCACTTTGCTGGTGGACAAACCCGTTCAGGTGGTTTATTGCCATTGGCGCTAACCGGTTTTGCGTTGTTGTTTACTGCTGAGTTTTTAGAACTAAAAACCCATATGCCCAGAGCAAATCGCTTGTTTAGAGGGCTTAGTGTGTTTTTCTTTGCGGTGTTGCCTTTTGGTTTTTGGGGGATTGGTTATTTCGTTTTTTTCACTCAAATCATACCCGTGATGATTACTTTTTCGATATTTCTGCCGGTTATCTGTGCGGTGCGTTTGTTTTTAAAGGGATTTACCTATGTCGTGCCATTCATCGCTGGGGGCGTATTATTGATATTGTTCGTCAACCCTTATTTGGTGGCACAAGTTGATTTGATGGTCGTTGAAAAAATCCCACATTACTGGTTCTTACATGTGGGTATTTTAGCGGAAGGCGTGTTGTTATTTGCGGCCATTGCGATGAAGATATCGTTTGTGCGACAAAAACAGCAACACTACTATCAGACGCTACAAGAGGTGTATCGTAGGCAGGTTGATGAAGCTTATGAGTTGCAGGCTCAGGCGCAAACAGCGATTACAGCACTGGGCGAAAAGCAGCAAAAAGATCAACATTTGGCGGCAACCAGTCACGACATTCACCATCATCTGTATTTAATGCGATTGAGTCTGGCCAGTTTGTCTAGCGAACCATCAGTTAGCAGTGCGGCAAACAATACGGCAAATGAGTCAATCGACACTTTAAAACAAAGCATGGAATACCTACAAGGATTGACCGAGCACATATTAGAGTCATCAAGACAGGCGCATTTAAGTGCTAAAAACGAAATTCCACTAGACGAATTTTTTGCCTCCCTGTACAAAACCTTGCAGCCTGTGGCGCAACAAAAAGGCATTACGCTGAAATATCGTTGCCATCAGCAAACCTTAGGTGGCTCTCATGTGTTGCTCAAACGGATTATGGAAAATCTGATAAACAATGCCTTGGAATATACCCGCAAAGGTGGGGTGTTATTTGCTTTACGCCAAACGCCTGAGCACTGGGTGTTATGCGTGTACGATACTGGCAGCGGTATTTCACCGATGCATTTAGAACAATTGTTTGAAGTGTTTAAACGGGGCGATTCAATGGTCAACGAAGGGTATGGTCTGGGTTTGTATATCGCTTCGACCTTGTGTCATCAGGCCAATTATCAGCTGGTGGTTAAGTCTCGTAAAGGTAAGGGCACGGTGTTTTTTGTTCAGATCCCCAAAACTTAACTAACCACCGTTATGCTGTTTTGGGTTCTAGCAACCACTGAGTTAATTTAGCACTTTGCGGCATCACAAAAAATCCAACCACAAAAGCAATCGGCCAAGCCACTAAAAAAGAGTCAAACCAACGGCCAAACAAAGCAACATCAATGGGGGTATTTAAAGCGGTGATGAGTCCAGACATGATTACAGACATGATAAATGTAGTGATTAAAGACTGAACCAGAGCGGTTTTGTTAGTGAATAATGCTTTCATGAAACGTTTCTCTTGACTGAAGACTGCAACCATTATAAAACATTCAATTATGAAATATATAGCCAATAGGTGAAGTGTGAATTCCATATTTGGAAGTTTAGATGACTTGTATTTGTTCTGTCAGGTGGTTGATGCTGGGTCTTTGCAACAGGCATCAAAGCGGTTGTCTGTCGCTCAGTCTTCGGTGTCGCGGCGCTTAAGTTTGTTAGAGCAGCGCTTAGGCATTCGGTTGCTTGAGCGCAAGGGCCGCACTTTAACACCTACAGAGTCGGGTAGTCAGTTGTTTGATTACCTGCGCAATGACTTGCAACATGCCAATGAAGTGGTCGAACATTTGCTGTCGACTGAACAACAAGTACAAGGCAATTTACGTTTGTTGGTGCCGTTCACCTTGTATCAAACCAAAGTCGGGGCGGTGGTTGAGCAGTTTATGGCGAAATACCCCAAGGTGACTATTGATGTAAAACTCACTCTTGAAGAAGCTTACCCTGAATCTGACCGAGAGTTGGTGATCAACTTTCACCCGATACGCCGCACCGATTTAATTGCAAGGCCCTATTTCTTATCGCAAGAGCAGGTTTTTAGTAGCCCCGAGTACTTGGCAAAACATGGCACACCAGCGAAAATTTCTGAGTTAGAAGCGCTTAATTGGGTCGCTACACAACATCGTCTTGATTTAGCATTCTATGATAAAAAGGATGATGAGGCCTCAGCTGAAAAAGGCAAAGAGACCTTGGCGTCAATTAAACCCAAAATGGTGATTAACGATGTCAAAATGGTCGAACGCTCGGTCGAAAGTGGCCTTGGTGTGGCCGTGCTGCCGGTACATTTGGTTGACACTAAAACCTCTACCTTAATCCCGTTGTTAACCCAGTTTAAAATGAAACCGAAACAAGCTTACATTCTTTACCGAAGGCGCGAGTATCAACCCAAAGTTTTGTCTTTGTTTGTTGAAAGTTTGTTAAATAGTGGATAGGGGTAAAAAGTGTCGGCATGGTCTTAGTGTTTTTCCCATAATCACCATAAATCACTGATTTTTTACTGTTTATCGGGGTTTTGGGTTCCCCTATCCCCACCTGATATAGTATCTTCTAACACTTATTCACCCCACATAACAATTGTTTTACATTGAGGAATAAAAGTTTGAGTGCCAACGACGAAGCTGCCGTGTCGACAGCGCTTGTTGAACGAATAATAAATGGAGATAAACAAGCCGAAACGGAGATGGTTCAACGGTATCATGAAGGCTTGATGTGTGTATTATTTCATTATTCTAACAACCCTGATCAGGTTGAAGACATTGCCCAGGAAACTTGGCGATTGATTGTCGAAAAACTCAGGAGTAATCAATTAAAAGACAAAGAACGTTTGGCTGGTTTTATCGTTAGTATTGGCAAAAACCAGTTCAAAATGCAGTTTCGAAAAAACAAGAACAAAGAGTTTATCGACGAAGCTGATGTAGAGTTACCGGCCAACAAAATGACTGAGCCTTTTAAGGCCCTCGAACGGCGTAAAACGCTGGATACGATCAAGGGCGTTATTGGTAAGTTAACCAAATCTAGAGATCGTGAGATCCTCACCCGTTTTTATCTTGATCAAGATAATAAAGACACATTACGTCAAGAATACGATTTAAGTGAGCTACACTTTAATCGCGTTCTGTTTCGGGCACGACAAAGGTTTAAGCAGTTGTGGTCCAGTGACGCAAATAAAAACAATCGCAAGTCAGATAAATTGAAAAAAAATGACAAAAAGTGAGATAGAAATGAAAAGGTTGCACCTTAAGTCTATCAGGGATTTGAACGACAGCTGTTTCTCAGGGGAGGCATAAATGGATATGTCCTCAGAAAATCAACAACAATTGATTGAGCAATACGTGACTGGTTTGATGGACGAAACACAGGCCAGTGAATTTGAAGCGTTTATTTTGCCACAGCCAGATTGGCAAGCACAAATAAAACAAGCAAGAGCACAGTTTAACGAGATACACACCCAAGCTTGGGCGCAAGAAATTGAAAAGACTCGGCAATTGTTAACACCACCAGAAACCAAAGGTGGCTTGTCGAAGTGGTTTAGTTGGCCGTTTACTTTGGCGCCTACAGCATTGGCTTTTGCAATGGGCGCTGTGATGGTTTCGACCTTTGGTTCTTTTTATGGTTCGAACAATTCAAGTGGCCAAGTGCACAGTATTAATTTGGTTAAAACGCGCAGTATTGATGGCGTTGATCAAATCATTGCCATTAAAAAAGATGTTGAGGTTATCTTGCTGAACGTGGCGGTGACGGGTTTGCCTTATGACAGTTATAGCATTGAGATAAATTCGCCAACAATACAAAGGTCTCATGATGGAATCAGGCCTGTTAATTTAGACAGTTTAATCATTCCCCTGATGGGTGAATTTAATAACAATGAGTTAATTACCATTGGTATTCGCAGTGAACCCAATGGTGACGTATTTAAGGAGTATACGGTACAAATCAAGGAGAATTAATTCATTCCAGCAAATGTAAAAATTGTGGGAAACAATATGAATAATCTTCTTGAAGATAATGACACATTAATAAACTCGATTGCCGCGGCTATGGCGCATGGCAACGATCATCGCTTTTGCCAGTTCTCTAAAGTGCTGGCCTCGGGTTATACCTATGTCGGCCAGTTCCTCGCTCATGAACTGGCCCCGATGACCAACATTGAGCGCGCCAGCCGTAACGTTAGCGGATTAATGGATTTAGATTGCCTTTATGACATAAAACACCACGGTTTATTGTATGACCGCCAAGGTCGTTTTAAATTTTCAGATAAGGCCAAATTGGATTTTCAAAGAACCAATGACGGCGTCGCTATCATCCCCGAGCGGCGCAACGACGACAATGTCAATATCGCTCAGCTGCATCTGTTTTTTCAGCGCCTACACAACCATTTCATCAATCAGGGTTTGGCCAAAAATGCTCAGCAGGCCAAAAGACTGGTGGTGTTAACTTTTCAATTGATGGTCGTTGAAGATTATATGCGCCGAATTATGGACGATTGTGTTTACCAACACATGATAGTAAATAACAACAACTACTTAGCCTGCGTAAAAACCCCTTGGTTTGACATCTTTCGTTTTGCTACTTTTCGTTTTGGTCACTCGATGATCAGAAACAGCTACACCTTGCGGTTGGTTGAAGACGATGAAGATGCACAACGTAAACTGTCAGAATTGTTTTTGTCTTGTAGAAGTCCTAGGCAAATGACTGATGATGATTGTATTGATTGGCGCGCTTTTTTTTGTGTTGAAGACGAAAGCCGCTTTGAGGGCATCATGCCAATTGACACTCGCATTAGTAAAATAATGACCGACATACCGGGTGACGATGGTCACAGCATTGCCATTAATATCGCCGTTAGAAACATCAAATCTGAATTGGCTGCTGGGTTGCCAAGCGGTTTGGAATTGGCCAAAACGGTTCGTAGCGCGTTACCGCCAGAAATTAAAAAGTTTTTTCGTTTGCTCGATGATGAACATATGAAGCAGGCCACTTTTAACAAACAGGGTTTGCAAGTCGATGATTTGACCATTTGGCTTTATATGTTGCTCGAATCTCAAGTACTGAACGTGCCGCACAAGCTCGGCATTGTGGCCAGTAGCATTAATACACATGTGCTTAAGCAGTCTATCGAAAAGGCGCATTTGTCGGTATACAACCAAGGCGAATATGATTTTGACCGAGTGGTCGAAGAGTTGGGGGATTGGGGTCAAACACTCAAATCCTTTGCAGCACACAATAAAACCAAAGGCTGTGGTGGCGTAACCATGGCTGATTTGGTTAATTACTTACATGACAATGAATAAGGGGACATTATGCCAGCAATAAACGATCAGGGTAAAAGGGTACCTGTAGTAGAAGACTTCACTCATTTGAGCGAATGGATTGCACCCAATGGGGCGGAGTTTAGAAAAGTCATAGAAACAGGGATTAGTAATCCTAAGAATCTCGAT